>JAATGT010000358.1 GCA_015654525.1 Bacteroidales bacterium | reverse complement strand
TCCACAGATACCCATAGAACAGACATTGGCTCCAAGCGTGGTAATGCCTCCGTGTGCAAGCAACAAAGCCTGAAACAGCAGTACCACCAGTCCAAGCACAGACATGGTAGCCGGTCCGAACAAAATAGCACCCAGTCCGGTGCCCGTCATGTGCGAACAGCTACCGGTCACAGACGGTAGTTTCAGAGCCGACAACAAAAAGGTAAATCCTCCCGCCACGCCAAGCAATATCTTGATCTTGCTATTCAGTACTACCTGTTTTTTTATAGAACGAATTCCCCAAATGATAAAAGGTATATCGACAATGTACCAGAGCAGACACCATTGCGGGGGCAAAAAACCTTCGGCAATATGCATGGCATACACCGATTGCGGCAGGAGAAGCATTATCTGCAACCCTGCAACAGCTACTTTTCGAATCGGTTTATTCATTTGGCCTCTACTTCTTCAATGCGCTTAATCAGAATATCACCCAGAAGCGGCTCAAAGCCAATGGGCCGTCCAAACTCAAAGTTCAGATGAGGGTAAAGCGCTTTTTGTTCGTTTAAAATTTCGGGAATATCGTGTTTGATATGATTTCCCATAAAAAGGAAATACGGAATGACTGTGACATCGGTGACACCACTTTCAGATAACTCTTTCACAACAGTAGGAATATCCGGCTGAGAAAGTTCCATAAACGCACCTTTTACTTCAGTAGTTTTGTAGCGACTACTTACCGCTTCTACTACCTGATGAAATTCTGCAACAGCATCTTTCGACCGACTGCCATGACTCACAATGAGTACAGCTTTTTTAGTTTCCATGTTTTCAATATTATACAGGCACCGATTGTGTCAGAAAAAAGACACAAATAATGCTGAGGATAAAAAATCATTATTCCCGATGAGCAGCTATACATAAAAATGAAAAGATGAAAACAGAGGAGTATGTGGAATATAATCCTGTATCTTCGCTTCTTTCCCGAAAGCTACGAATTATATTTGGAGGCAGGTCTTCTGGCTTGTCCTGTTTTAGCAGCCTTCCCATCCCCGCAGGGGACAGTGGCCAGAGTATTGCTAAAACGTCTTTGTGGACTTACAGCTACGGGAATAGCTCCTGAATTAAACAGGATTCCCTTTTAATCCCATGTTTCGAATGTATCGAAACGGGAACCAACAAATTTTGTGTTGCAAAAGTAGAATAATAATTTGATAGAATAATGAGGCGCGTGCCCATTTTTTCGGGCATCGGATAGATTCTCTTTGTAACCCGCATTTATAATGAGGATTAGTCATCAAATTATTTTTTGTATATGGAATGTAATTAGCCCAACTTATGTAGGATTTCCAATCCTTCGTACCATTCGCCATAACCCGAGAGGCTATTGATATGCCCGGCTTCGCCAATATTGATAAATTCACTACCCCAGTTTTGGGCATAGTATTCAGCCCGCTCAATGCTCATCCATGGATCATTGGTACTTGCCACCAATGTTGTACGAAAAGGAATCCGTTGCGTCGGCAGTTCTTTAACCAGATTACTGTCAACTTTATCCCGAATCACATCCACATCAGGAGGTGCAACCAGTAAAGCGGCTTTCACCGGACGGTTATAGCGTTTTACCCACTCGGCTACTGTAATGCAGCCTAAACTATGCGCCACCAGCACCACCGACTCCGGATCGTAACCGGCTATAGCCTTATCAATATTATCAGCCCATTCTATGATATCGGGATTATCCCAGTCACGTTGTTGAATTCGATGAAAGTTTGGTTGAGTAGTTTCAATCCAGGTTTGCCAATGATCGGCACCAGAGCCCTGATATCCGGGAATTATAAAATAGTTTGTCATAGTTGTATATTTGATAGTGCAAAGATACTATCCTGACAATAAATTTGGAATACCATTTATCAGGCATTTTTGTACCATAATTAAGGTACTCTCTTACCCCTCGAAACGGCATAGTCATTAAGGGTAGTTTGCATTCAATCATTTAAATTCTTAAAGTTGCCGATTTAGAACAATAACCTTAGCACGTTCCAACTAAAATCAATTGGTCTTTAGACATAAATCATCATATTTGAGTTAGTTTGTGTTTTTTTAAAAAGTATTATTATCTTTGGCACACAAAAAATGAATTAGCTGTATATGAAATGGTCTTTACAAAAAATAATAATACACCTTGTATGCTGCATGGTATTTCTGATGCTGCCGATCATTGTTTCACCTAAATTCTCTCTATTTGAGCACTGGGGAATTGGCTCGCCCGAGATCCGTAATCTCATCAGTTCTACATTAACCATTCTGTTCTTTTATACTAATTACATCTATCTGATTCCAACTTTTTACCATCGTAAAAAATATATTGTATTTGTTATTATCACCGTTGGCTCATTCCTATTTATAACCGTCGCTCCTACTATTATATACCCCAAGAATTCTGGATTTCAAGAACAAGGACAGCACAAACCTCCTTTTCACAGCTTTGATCAACAACATGATCCGGCCCACCATGAGCCACTACAAAATCCGGGACATAATGATTTTCAACAAAATACAGGGCATTACGAACAGGAACCGCGAAATAAAGAACACTTTGAATGGTTTCAACTGGAATCAACCTTTATAAAATTTCTATTTATTTTTGTCCTATCGCTTCTTATAAAAACCCGGGAACTGTGGGAGATTGCGCAAGATGAAAAGCGAACAGCGGAACTCTCGTCGCTTAGATTACAGGTCAATCCGCATTTTTTATTCAATACACTCAACAGTATCTATTCTCTCGCGCTCGAAAAATCGGATAAAACCCCCGAGGCTATCGTAAAGCTTTCGGAACTGATGCGTTATGTGACCACCGAGGTCACAGAAGACTTTGTTCCATTGGAGAAGGAGCTGAATTATATATCCAATTATATTGAATTACAACGCATTCGTTTAGGAGATACCGTACAAATAGATTATGTGGTCTCAGGTAACTGGGCGGAAGAATATATTGCACCACTACTACTGATTC
>JAATGT010000348.1 GCA_015654525.1 Bacteroidales bacterium | reverse complement strand
GGAAAGATAATCGAAGCATTATCCAATGCCATGTTTCCTGAAGAACTGGAAAACGGTCACGTGATTACGGATCATATCTCAGGTAAAATGCGTATGCATTACATCAAAATTTTACCAGGTGATAAAGTAAAAGTCGAAATGTCGCCCTATGATTTGTCAAAAGGAAGAATTTCTTTTAGATATAAATAAAAATAAAATATTTTCAACATGAAAGTAAGAGCATCTGTAAAAAAGCGTACAGACGATTGTAAAATCGTTCGTAGAAAAGGTCGCTTGTATGTTATCAACAAAAAAAATCCTAAGTTTAAACAACGTCAAGGGTAATTAATTTATTTTAGAAAAAGAATAGTTTATGGCTATAAGAATTGTCGGAGTAGATTTACCCCAAAACAAAAGAGGGGAAGTTGGATTGACTTATATCTACGGAATAGGTCGCAGTAGTGCAAAAAAGATTTTAGAATCAGCCGGTGTTGATATTGACATTAAGGTGAAAGATTGGACTGACGACCAAGCGGCTAAAATCCGCGAAATCATTGGAGCTGGATTCAAAGTGGAGGGTGACCTTCGTTCTGAAGTGCAAACGAACATCAAGCGTTTGATGGATATCGGTTGTTACCGTTGTGTTCGTCACCGTATCGGTCTTCCATTGAGAGGTCAAAGTACGAAGAATAATGCTCGTACTCGTAAAGGTAAAAAGAAAACTGTTGCTAACAAGAAGAAAGCAACTAAATAAGGTTTAACTGTTAGCGAATTTTAGAAAAGCTAAATAATATTAGAATAATATGGCAAAAAAAACAGTTGCAGCCAAGAAAAGAGTCGTAAAAGTAGATGGTGTAGGACAATTACACGTGCACTCTTCTTTTAACAACATTATTGTTACTCTTACAAACAATGACGGTCAAGTTATTTCTTGGTCTTCGGCAGGTAAGATGGGATTCCGTGGCTCAAAGAAAAACACTCCTTATGCTGCACAGATGGCAGCTCAGGATTGCTCGAAAATTGCAGTAGACTTAGGTTTGAGAAAAGTAAAAGCCTATGTAAAAGGACCAGGTAACGGTCGTGAGTCAGCTATTCGTACTGTACACGGAGCTGGTATTGAAGTAACGGAAATCGTAGATGTTACTCCACTTCCACACAATGGTTGTCGTCCTCCTAAACGTCGTAGAGTTTAATAATCGGGTTTCCCGGCAGTCGAATTGGTGAAAATTTGAAAATAGATTGCAACTCAAACCTCTCTGCAATCGCGGCTGTGGTAATTTTCGACCGATTTGTGTACGCGGAACGCATAACAATTTTAAATCAAAAAAATAAAAGATGGCAAGATATATTGGACCTAAGTCAAGAATAGCTCGTAAGTTTGGTGAAGCTATTTTCGGACCAGATAAAGTGTTGGCTAAAAAGAATTATCCCCCTGGACAACATGGTCAGGGACGTCGTAAAAAAACTTCGGAATACGGTATTCAGTTGCGTGAAAAGCAAAAAGCTAAATACACTTATGGTGTATTGGAAAAACAATTCCGTAACATGTATGAGAAAGCTCAACGTACTAAAGGTGTTACTGGTGAAGTATTGTTACAATTGTTGGAATCAAGATTGGATAACATTGTATTTCGTTTAGGATTTGCTCCTACGCGTTCCGGTGCTCGTCAATTAGTTAGCCACAAGCACATCACTGTTGATGGTAAAGTGGTAAACATTGCTTCTTATCATGTACGTGCCGGTCAGGTTATTGCTGTCCGTGAAAAAGATAAATCAATGGAAGTAATTGCAGCTTCATTGAATGGCTTTAATCACAGCAAATATCCTTGGATTGAATGGAATGCTGCTTCTCTATCGGGTGTATATTTACATATCCCTGAACGCGAAGATATTCCTGAAAATATCAAAGAACAGTTAATCGTTGAGTTGTACTCTAAATAATAAGTGAAACCATGGCTATATTAGCATTTCAAAAACCTGAAAAGGTAATCATGTTGGAAGCTGACGCTTTTCAAGGAAAATTTGAATTTCGTCCGTTGGAACCCGGTTACGGTATTACAATAGGTAATGCTTTACGCCGCATTCTCTTATCTTCACTGGAAGGTTTCGCTATTACTTCTATTAAAATAGAAGGGGTAGATCACGAGTATTCAACTATTCCGGGAGTAATTGACGATGTAACCAACATTATTTTGAATTTGAAACAAGTTCGTTTCAAACAAATAGTGGAAGACATCGAAAACGAGAAAGTAACTATCAATGTTGCCGGCACAACTTCATTTAAGGCTGGTGATATAGGTAAGTATTTTACCGGATTTGAGGTGTTGAATCCTAAATTGGTTATTTGCGAGCTTGACCCTTCTGCTAGTTTCCAAATTGATATCACTGTGAATAAAGGTCGCGGATATACTCCATCGGAAGAAAATAAAACTCCTAACCAGGAAGTTGGTGTCATTCCGATTGATTCTATCTTTACACCTATTCGTAATGTGAAATATTCTATTGAGAACTACCGTGTAGAGCAAGTTACCGATTATGAAAAATTAGTATTGGAAATCACTACTGATGGTTCTATTCATCCGAAAGAAGCTTTGAAAGAATCGGCTAAAATTTTGATTCATCACTTTATGTTGTTCTCTGACGAAAAAATTTCGTTGGAAGTAACAGAAGGTGAAGGAAGCGACGAGTTTGACGAAGAAATTCTGCACATGCGTCAATTGCTGAAAACAAAACTGACTGACCTCGAACTATCGGTTCGTGCACTCAATTGTTTGAAAGCAGCTGATGTTGACACATTGGGTCAATTAGCAGGATATCACAAACACGATCTATTGAAGTTCCGTAACTTCGGTAAAAAATCGCTTACAGAGTTAGAGGAAAAATTAGAAAGCTTGAATCTGTCCTTCGGTATGGATATTGCCAAATATAAATTAGATAAAGAGTAAAGAGATGAGACATAATAAAAAATTCAACCACTTAGGCCGTACAACATCTCACAGAAAGGCAATGTTGTCTAATATGGCTTCTTCTCTTATTCAACATAAGAGAATTGCTACTACACTTGCTAAAGCTAAAGCTTTGCAGGTTTATGTAGAACCACTTTTGACTAAGTCGAAAGAAGATACCACACACTCACGTCGTATGGTATTTAGCCACTTGCAGAATAAAGAGATGGTTACTGAACTATTTCAGAATGTATCGGTGAAGATAGCTAGCCGCCCGGGAGGGTATACCCGTATTTTACGTACAGGTTTCCGTTTGGGTGATAACGCAGAAATGTGTATTATCGAGTTGGTTGATTACAACGAAAACATGCTGAAAGAAAAAGCTGCTAAAAAAGCTGCTCGTACACGTCGTGCGGGATCTGCTAAAAAAGCTGAAGTTGCTGCACCTGTGGCTGCTGCTCCGGTTGAAGCTCCAGTAGCACCAGCTGTTACTGAAGAAGCACCTGCTGCTGAATAATTCAGTATACAAAATACTTTTTTTGAAAAAGGGAATAGGCTTAGGCTTGTTCCCTTTTTTGTTGACAGCCTTATAGTGTTGACAATAATTCGCCCTTTTTTTGTTTGTTTTAAAGATGAAATTGCACATTATAAAATAAAATGCGCATTATTATTGGAATAATTGCACGTTTGTCGAAATATTGTGTAATTTTGCAGCGCTAAAATTAAAAGTTGTTTAACATCGGGTATTTGATTACTTTGCTCTATCCGTGTTCTTCAATAACTAAAACAAACATTTTATATGAAGAAACTATTATTCGTTCCTTTTTTGTCATTGATTGCTGGCTCTGTGTTTGCCGGAGGTTTGTTGACCAATACCAATCAGAGTGCACATTTTTTGCGTAACCCTGCGCTTGATGCCACTACTGAAATTGATGGGGTTTATACTAATCCTGCGGGTTTGACTTTTTTATCGGACGGTTTTCATTTGTCACTAACGAATCAGAGTGTGTATCAAACCCGGACTATCACCTCTACTTTTGCGCCATTTGCTTATAACGGAGGTGATCAAACCAAAACATTTCAAGGTACTGCGTCTGCACCTATTGTGCCAAGCTTTCAATTTGCGTATAAAAAAGATCGTTATGCACTTTCAGCTGGTTTTGCTATTACAGGCGGTGGTGGCAAGGCAGTATTTAATCAAGGACTGCCATCGTTCGAAGCTCCTATTTCGATGCTTCCGCTTTCGCTAAGTAAAGCCGGCATTCCTACTACTGCATATTCAGTAGATCAATATATGGAAGGCAGGCAATTTATTTACGGACTTCAGCTGAATGGTACGTACAAAATTACTAATGCTTTTTCGGCTGCCTTGGGTATGCGTTTAAACATCGTAAACGATAAATATGAAGGACATTTGAAGAATATACAAATTAATCCCACTCATCCTCTTTTGAATCCTACGGGTGCAATGGTTTCGGCCACTACCTTTTTTAAAAATGCCGGTATGACGGCCAATGCCTCAGCTACGGCTGATAAATATTTGGACTGTACGCAAACAGGTTGGGGGGTGACACCTATTGTCAGTTTGAATTATCATGTTGCAGGATTAAATCTGGCTGCTAAATATGAGTTTAAAAGTGCACTGAATGTTCAAAATAATACAGTGATTGACGATACCGGTTTATATAAAAATGGAGTAAACACTCCTCACGATATTCCGGCTTTATTGACACTGGGTGCTGAATACGAATTGACCAAACAATGGAAGGTATCCGGTGGATATCACCATTTCTTCGACTCGGATGCCAAAATGGCTAACAATAAACAACAATATATCAATGGTGGTGTAAACGAATATTTGCTGGGTTCGGAATATCAAATAAGCGAGATGTTTTTGATTAGTGCCGGTGGACAGATTACGCGCACAGGTGTGACCGATGCTTATCAAACCGATATGAGTTTTAGTTTGAATTCATACTCGATAGGGTTTGGTGGAGCTGTGAATATTACTCCGGATTTACGTCTGAACTTGTCTTATTTCTTTACGAACTATGATAAGTGGACGAAAACAACGGCTAATTATAACAATACCAATACAACGTCGGATCCAACAAAGAATATATCGGGTACCGATGTGTACGACAGAACTAACAAAGTATTTGGTATCGGACTTGAATATAAGTTTTGATACATATAACTTATCCAAAGTTCAAATCTTTGGATAAGTTATCATTTTTGCAAAAGAGGAATAGGCTTTGGTTTATTCCTCTTTTTTCTGATTTTGGGTTATATGCTATAGCAATTGGTGGAGTCAACGGAGGGCTGCGTAGGCTTTCCCGCAGATAAGGTAGAGTTCCCGCAAGCTGCATAGGTTTTCCTGACGAAAAGGTAGAGCTCCCGCAGGCTGCGTAGCCTTTCCTGACGACAAGGTAGAGTTTCTGCAGCTTGCATAGGTTTTCCTGACAAAAAGGTAGAGTTCGCGTAAGTTGCGTGAGCTTTCCCAACGAAAAAGTAGAGTTCGCGCAGGCTGCGTAGACCTTCCCGTTGAATAGGTAGAGTCTACGCAGGTTACCTGAACTTATCCTATCTGGTAGGGTCAGTTTCTACGGGTTCTCGTAGTTTCTTCATTGAAATCGTGTAATACAGATATCGAAAAATCCTAACTTTGCTATTATGAATAGTGAATTGTTTGCAGAATCGAAGCAAATTATTTACTTTTGCTAAAAAATAAAGGTATGGTAGCATTTAAACGCATTTTATTGAAACTGAGTGGCGAATCGCTTATGGGCGATAAGCAATATGGCATCGATGAAAAACGATTGGGTGAATATGCTTCACAGATAGCCGAAATTGCTGCTTTGGGTGTGCAAGTAGGCATTGTAGTGGGCGGTGGAAACATCTTTCGTGGACTGAGCGGAACCTCTAAGGGCTTCGATCGCGTTCAGGGCGACCAAATGGGTATGCTGGCTACCGTTATCAATAGTTTGGCTTTAAACTCCGCCTTGCAGACTTTAGGACTTAAATCGCGGGTGCTGACTGCTATTCGTATGGAACCTATCGGTGAGTTTTACAGCAAACAAAAAGCCATTGCCGGTTTGGAACAGGGCGAAGTAGTTATTCTGTCGGCAGGAACAGGCAATCCGTTTTTTACCACCGATACAGGTTCTTCGCTTCGTGCCATCGAAATTGAAGCTGACGTAATGCTCAAAGGTACCCGGGTGGATGGCATTTACACTGCTGATCCCGAAAAAGATAAATCAGCTGTGAAATTTGATGAAATTACCTACGATGAGATATACACACGCAATCTGAAAGTGATGGACCTGACGGCCACTACGATGTGTAAAGAAAACAACATGCCTATTTATGTGTTCGATATGGATACAGTAGGCAATCTGAAAAAGGTAATGTTGGGTGAAAAAATAGGAACATTGGTGAGAAACTAAATACCTCCGACCTTTAATGAGAAGGAAAGTAATGGAACCTTCGAAAAGAACTTTAAATAACAAACTCTTATTCCTCTTTTAGAGGGTTTGGGGCTAAAATATAAATAATTATGCAAGACATTAAACCCATTCTGACAAGTGCTGAGGATAGTATGGAAGCTACTGTGTTGTTCCTGGACGAAGCGTTGGCTCATATCCGCGCCGGAAAAGCTAATCCAAGAATTTTGGATGGTGTAAAAGTGGAATATTATGGTTCTAACGTGCCCATTGCCAATGTAGCCTCTATCACTACGCCTGATGCTAAAACGATCACCATTCAGCCTTGGGAAAAAGGACTGATTTCAATTATTGAAAAAGCTATTTTGAATTCGGATATTGGCATAACTCCGATGAATAACGGCGAAACTATCCGGCTGGGCATACCTCCCCTTACCGAAGATCGTCGCCGTCAGTTGGCAAAGCAGTCGAAAGCCGAATGTGAAGATGCTAAAATCAGCATTCGTAATGCCCGTCGTGATGCCATCGAACATTTTAAAAAGCTGATGAAAGAAGGGCTCCCCGAAGATGTTGAGAAAGATGCTGAGGTAAGTATACAAAAAATACACGACAAGTTTATCAAGCGAATTGAAGACTTGTACGTAGCCAAGGAAAAAGAAATTATGACTGTTTAAAACAATGTCTTAATTGTAATACAAATCAGTCATCTCATGTTGGTGGGATGGCTGTTATATTTTTAAATATTTTATGGTTGGACTAGTCGTTAAGAATACCGGCAGTTGGTATCAGGTGAAAACCGATAGCGGTGAATTGATTGAATGCAAAATGAAAGGCCATTTTCGCATGCAGGATATTCGCAGCACTAATCCTATTGCTGTGGGCGACATGGTTGAATTCGATAAAAATGCAGATGGTACGGCTATGATTCATACTATCTGCGAACGACGAAATTATATTGTACGCCGATCGTCCAACCTCTCGAAATACTCGCAAATACTGGCAGCTAATCTCGATTTGGTGGCTCTGATTGTAACGGTCAATTATCCCGAAACATCTACTGTTTTTATTGACCGCTTCCTTGCTACCGCCGAAGCATACCGCGTGCCCGCGTGTATTGTGTTTAATAAAATAGATCGTTATTCTGTTCAGGAAAAGGAATACCTTGATGGATTGGAACGACTTTATAATATATTGGATTATCCCGTTTTTAAAATATCAGCTTTGCATTCCGAAAATATTACGGGACTAATGACTTTTCTGGAAGGTAAAACAACGCTTTTTTCAGGTAATTCAGGCGTTGGAAAGTCAACCCTCATCAATGCAATTGCTCCAAACTCGTTGGCTAAAACCGGTGAAATATCATCCTATCACAATAAAGGAATGCATACCACGACCTTTTCCGAAATGTTTGAATTGTTGGCGGGTGGCCATATTATTGATACGCCGGGAATAAAAGGTTTTGGCACTATTGATATGGAAGAGGCTGAAGTGGGGCATTATTTTAAAGAGATTTTTGAATATTCGAAAAAATGTAAATTCGCAAATTGCACACATGTACATGAGCCTGAATGTGCTGTTTTAAATGCCGTTGATCAAAATTTTATTAGTGCTACGCGCTATCAAAGTTATTTGAGTGTGATGAAAGATTGTCACGAAGGAAAATATCGTTAAGATGCATAAAATTGCATGAATTGCTGTCAATTTATAGCATAATAAGAGGAAAATACAAAAATATTAAATACATTTGCACTGAAATTTCCGTAATTAAAACTAAAGGATTAAAATAGAAGAAAATTAAATATCATGGCACAACATCAAATAGACAGATTAGACAAGAAAATTCTTCAGCTGATTTCGCAAGATGCTCGTATTCCATTTCTGGAAGTGGCTCGTGAATGTAATGTTTCAGGAGCAGCTATACATCAACGCATTCAAAAACTTCGTAATACAGGAATTATCAAAGGTTCTGAATTTGTAATAGATACTTATAAAGTCGGTTTCCAGACTTGTGCATATATAGGCATTACCTTGAGCGATATTAAAATGTTCAATGCTGTGGTTGATGACTTGAAAAAGATACCTGAAGTAGTAGAGTGCCATTATGCTACCGGAAAGTATTCAATGTTTGTGAAAATTTATGCCAAAGATAATCGTCATTTATTACAAATAATTCTGGAACATTTGACATTAATTCCGGGTATAGCTCATACCGAAACTTTCCAGATCTCTTTGGATGAAATCTTCCGCCGTCAACTATCTGTTTTCGAAATTGATTCGACAGTTGATATTATTGAAGAAGAGTAGTGCTGATTGTAAATCATGACTTGTATAAAATAAATAAAGGGTTCAATGAAAAATTTTCGTTGAACCCTTTTTACTTGTGTTTTGCTTAATAGCGGCTGTAAGCTGAACGTATATACGAAACTGCTTGCGAATAAATAGGCTTTGTAAATTCAATGAATAAATCTTGTTGTGATGGTGAAATTTGTGGCTCGCGATTGCACATTCTTTTCTGCTCGTCGGTTAGTGCCCGATCATCACCTTTGAAATTAGCCCAGCTTGTATGCCATACATAAGTACCGGTTAAATCTCTCCGCTGAATTTCACGATTATTCATAGCATCAATAATACGCAGGCTTAAAATGCCACCAGAGCTGATTTCGCGTCGAAAAGTGGTTAATCTGGCTTTTAAGGTGTTATATGAATTGTAGGTTTTCCCATCTACTTTAACGGTCCCTACGATTACACTATCGACTCTTTGATCTGTAGTATTGCTGGATTCTCGTATGTCTCCAACCGAAAAATCTTCGAAATTCAATATGATATACTGATGAGGATTTTTCATATTCTCTTTTCGTGCATCTTCCTGCGTGTAATAACGTACGAAGCGGTTTTGTGCATTCTGGCGGATCTCAGCAATCAGGTTATTGTAAAAGAAATCGGCTGAGTATTGAAAATTGGCATTGGTGTAGGGCTTTTGAACAATCACCCGCAGTGTGGCATAATAGCGTGCATCCTGTATTTTGGTTACTACATCTTTGTATCCCGGCACGTATCTGTTCACGTTTTGAAAGTACTGATACGCTACTCTGGCCTGATCCAATGTGCCGGCATTCAATGCTTTTATCCCGAGTCCGTACGCCTGGTCAGCGGCCATTTGTTTAGCTTTGCTCAATTCGCTAACATATTCGGTAGGGCGGGGTATAAGCTCCAGTGCTTTCTGGCAGTTGTATATTTCATTGGCTAATTGATTCAGTCTTTCATACTGATAAACCAATACGTCGTACTTATCCGGTTGGTTTGCCAACAGTGCATTATCTATTTCACGTTGAGCTGTTTTTTGAGCTAATGGATATGCATTTGTAAGTACCAATTGAGATTTGCTGTTTTTAGGACTTGAACGCAAACGCTCGATTGATTCAAGGCATGCCTTATAGTAATCACCGTGTTTATATGAAGTACTACCGGTGGAGCATGCTGCTGTTATAAGCGCAATGACGCAAAGAAACAAAAATTGGTTGGCTTTTTTCATAATAGCATTTTTCTTAATTATAAATTCTTGGCAAGCCAAGCGGTCAACGATCGATTCTTACATTCGTTCGGGAACGTCTATGCCCAATAACCTCATACCTGTTTTAATAACAGAAGCGATGGTTTCGGATAGAATGAGTCTGAATTGTTTCAGGGTTGCATTTTCTTCTTTCAGAATACTGAAATCATGATAGAACTGATTATATTCTTTCACTAATTCATAAATGTAATTAGCTATCAGTGCAGGACTGAATTCTTCACCAGCTTCACGGACCACTGCCGGAAATTCGGTTAGCAGTTGAATCAAATAACTTTCTTTTTCCGAAATCGCAAGATCTGCATTGTTCATCGAACTGAAGTCGATTCCAGTCTCAGTGGCCTTGCGT
>JAATGT010000278.1 GCA_015654525.1 Bacteroidales bacterium | reverse complement strand
CCCATTGTCCCATAAAACGATGCAAGGGTGATTTACATCGCGTGTCACCATTTCCTTTACCAGTTTCTCGCCCGTAGTGGTATCATACCCATTTTGCCAACCAGCCAATTCATCAAGACAAAATAAACCCAACGAATCGCAAACATCCAAAAAATGAACATCGGGCGGATAATGCGACCGAACAGCATTCATATTCATTTCTTTGATCAATTTTACATCCTGCAAGCTGATAGCCTTATTAGTACATCGACCTCCGTCCGGATAGAATGAATGCCGGTTAATGCCCTTCATCACTATTTTTACCCCATTGACGTAAATGCCGTCTTGTCGGCGAAATTCTACAGTTCGGAAACCAATTCGTTGGGTATAGCTGTGTACAGTCTCCCCTTTTTCATTCCTTAGTTCCAGTGTCAGATTGTACAAATTAGGCGTTTCAGGTGTCCAGTTGGCCACAGCATTCCAGTTAGCCAAAATATGTTGAGTGCCAACTCCCGGCTGCATTTTAAATGATCGGATCTCGAACTTTCCGGTTCCTTTCAACGGAGCTATTGTAGCCGAAAGAACATAATTATCGGGTAAAGGCGTAGTATAGATTTCGGCACTTAGTTTTCCATCTACCTGTGCATTTACAGCAATGCGCTCAATATGGTTCTTAGGTTTGGCTTCCAAAAATACCGGACGATAAATTCCGCCAAAAAGCCACCAGTCAGCCTTACGTTCGGCTCCATTCACCGATTTGTTTTCGGAGTGTTTCGAGACCTTTACTTCCAATGTATTTTTAGAACCAGCACGAAGCTTATCGGTAATGTCATACGAAAAACGATAAAAACCTCCCTGATGGATATCTCCGGCTAGTTGACCATTTATTTTCACCTCCGTGTCTGTCATCACCCCATCAAAAACGATCGAAACTATTTTGTTTTTCCACGAAGCAGGCACCGTAAAACTATACTTGTAGAATCCCTGTTCCATGCTTGGCGCTTTTACCCCCGGCTTTTTATACCAGCGACCATAGGTATATTCACCAAAACCCTGCAATTCCCATTGCGACGGTACATCAATTTTGCTCCATTTCATACTGTTCATCCCGCCGGTACAGTAGAAACTCCATTTTTTTGTATCTCCCAGACCCGTTCCGGATAGATATTGAACTTCCGTTTGCTGCGCAGAAACAAATAAAGCTGCTGAACATGCAATAGGTACGAGTAATTTTCTAATGTTGCTAAAAGTAATATTAACAAGTTCGTTGATCATTTTGATTGTATTTTTTATGATATATGTGTTGACCTATTTTGGAGAAAAATACGATATTATATTTTTGAAACTTCTTAGATTTTGATAAGTTTTCTAACGATTGTGTCATTATGAGCTTGAGTTAGCTTTATCAGATAAATTCCACTTTTTAATGACGTAACGTTTAATTGATTGATATTTGCATATGCAAACATCACCTTTCCCTGAACATCTACAATTTCTACAGACTTTGCCAATTGGGTAAAATAAATATTTTGATCTATCGGATTAAGATAGAAATTCACTTGATTATCCAATTTAGTATCTGAAATTCCGGTTGTATAGTTCGATTCAAATGCACCTAAATCCGGTGCACGACCATAAAATGCAAAACCCAGATTCATCCCTTTGTCAATCAAATCACTTCCAGATCTCAGTTTCAAAAAATTTACATCCGGTAAACTATTATCTGCCTGACGTGGTGCTATTAGAAAAGAATCGTCTATACTTAGAAAGTCATTCGCATCGACTGTTACACCCGCGTTAGGCGAAAAAGAATTGTATGTATCGGTACTGGTTCCCAAATTGGCTGTTTCTGTATATGCTGAGTATCTGAATGAAATATTATTATGTAGCACATGATTAATCCCGGCACAATCTAATGTTGTATCATTACTTGTTTTTGAACTTTTTGCTATTTGTTGACTCAACATATTGTAATTAATAGAATTGCGATAAGCCGTATTATTATAAAACGAGTCTCCCGTAACAACATGATGATTTGAATAAAAGCCATTCGCCTTGTTGCGATAAGCCATGCAAAAACGAACTGTATGCGACGGAATTGGATTTGGCAACGATAATACTTCCGGAGCATGGCCATAACCACCTGCTTTGAAACCATTTCCATCGCCTTCACTCGTGAAAGAAGTATTGTATCCATTGTAAAATGCCCAACTATTCTCAAAAATAACTGATTCATAAGCATTGATACAATCGTAACCATCATCACTGTTGAACCAGGCACGGCAACCGGTAATTTTATTTCCCGTTCCACCTTGGGCCGGATGACAACCAAAACCATCAGTATTTCCACCTTTTCCGGTCTCTGAAAGATAGTCCCAATTACGATATGCATCACAGTTTTTTACCAGATTATTAGCCCCTTTGGTGAGATAAAATCCAATAGCCATACCATCACGCATGCTAAGATTTTCAAAAATGTTATTACTTCCCACGTTACGGAAACATTCCGATTGTGTATGAGTGAGAATCGTAACCTGCGTTCCAATCACTTCCAAGCCTTTAATATGCAGCCAGGAACCGGTTGTATAAAAAACAGTATTTCGGTAACCGACAGGTTTTACATTCGACATATCAAAAATTGGATGTTCACCCGGGTACGCCCAGTAGCAAATGCGTTTGCTGTCAGAAGTACCGCTTTTGTTCAGATAATGCATACAAGCATAAGGACCCACAGCAGAAGTGTAACTAATCTGCGATTCTTTCATTACATACGTTCCTCCCCTTACATAAACAGTATCGCCAGCTACCACGTAGGATTGCGCTTTTATTATGCTGGCATAAGGTGCAGTGATTGATCCGGTTCCTGTTGTGTCGTTTCCGTTGGTGGCTACGTAGTAGTTTCTTGCGAGCCCTTCTTGCGCAAGGAAAATGAGACTAAAAACTATTAAAACTAAAATTTGTTTTTTCATTTATATTTGTTTTGTAGCAAGGGATTTTAAACCATATAAGAAAAATAGAACAAGACAATTTACTCTGAACTTTTAGAATCTAAATAAAAAATTACTCCTATGTTTTCTACATTTTAAATGGACTCATTCTTCTTTAATTATTACATCTTCTCAAAATTAATCACATTCTCATGGATTTGCTTTTTGTTCCGAATAGTATCGGCCTCCACATTTTTTAGAAAAATATTCTCAACCGGCAACTCCTTTTGACCAAGGATTCTGGATTCGAATTGTACATTCGTAGCTTTTACATTTTCGAGATAAATATTCTTGATTGGTGTAAGTTTCCTAACATAGGTTGGTACCAAATCTTTCCATTGATAAAGCACATCAGTTTCGATGCCTAAAATGCCCAAATCCATTTTTCCTGCCTTAATATTTTTCACGTAGATATTCTTCACATAACCGCCCATGCGTTCATTTGTTTTGATAAAAACCAAATGAAACATCTTAGCGCCTTCATTCACAATGCAGTCGTGGACATACACATTTTCGACTCCGCCCGAAAGTTCACTTCCAACGGCAATGAGTTGATGCCCATTCTTAACCATGCAGTTACGGATAACAAGGTTCTTGGTTGGAATCTGAATGCGCCAGCCTTCCTGGTTACGTCCCGATTTAATAGCAATCGCATCATCACCCTGATCAAACTGACAGTTTTCTACGAGAATATTCTGGCTCATTTCGGGATCGAAACCGTCGTTGTTATGACCATGTGCATAGACATTCAGCTTACGGAGCAAAATGCTTTTTGACAGGTATATGTGGATGGTCCAGAACGGACTATTGACAACAGAAAAACCTTCGAGACGGATATTTTCACAACGGTTGAACTGAATGAGATGCGGACGCAGATGAGCCGTATCGTTTACCATCAGGCGTTCGGCAGTGGGTACATTCTGATATGACATGTTATACAAATGTTTCAGACTTTCCATATGCGGGCGCGGACGACCAGCCCATATTTTCCACAAGCCCATTTTTGCTTTAATCGTTCCTTCTCCGGTAATAGCAATATTCTTACACTTCCAGGCATAAATCAGCGGCGAATAATTCATACATTCCATACCTTCCCAACTTGTATTTACTGCTGGCAAATAGTCGTTCGGGTTATCGTCGAAAAGTAAAATAGCTCCTTTGCTAAGATGCAGATTGACATTACTTTTAAAATGAACTTGACCCGTCAACCATTCACCTGCCGGAATTAGCACCGTACCACCACCAATTTTATTAGCTTCGGTAATAGCTGCTGCAATTGCCTTAGTTGTTTTCTCTTTATCACCTTGTACTGCTCCAAAATTGGCAATAGAGAAAGTTTTGCAGCTATTGAAATCGGGAACAAAAATAGCAGGCATTTCAAATGGAGCTTCAACTTTAATGTTGGTTATTGCAACTGCACTTTCATTTTTCTTAAATGAAGATAAAAATACGGTTAGGACTAATAAGCAAGGAATAGCAATCTTTTTCATGTTTCAAACAATATTATTTATTTCAAGAGCCCTTCCAAGGATAGTTTCTGTTTTTTTACTTCTTCCACAAACAATCCGGCAAATCGGCGTGCACCTATTGTATTTAAGTGTGTCGAATCTTGTACACCTGTTGGTCGATTTGCGTATTCGCCCGGTTTGGTAAACAAATAGAGTGATTTTGATTTTTCAGTACCCATTTCCATCACTACTTTACGGGTTTTAGCTTCCATATCGATATATGGAGTCTTTGTTTCAAGAGCTATTTCTCGCGCTGCATTGATATAGGCACCGTGCGTTTCTTTAAGATTCCCTTTTCCATCGAAATGACGGCGAACTATCGACGAACAAACAATCGGATTTGCTCCTTTTGCCCGTGCTTCGTCGATATATTTTTTCAACAACTGCTTATAAGTGGTTGAAGGATCAGTATGCAATTTTTCAGCTGGCTTTTCGTCATTATGTCCAAACTGGATAATTACATAATCGCCAGGTTTGATACTATCATAGATAGCAGTCCAATGGCCTTCATCCAGAAAGCTTTTTGAACTTCTACCGTTTAAGGCATGATTATGAACCGTTACATTGCCAGTTACAAATTCATAGAAAACCATTCCCCAACCTGTTTCAGGAGCTTTATCTACTTGTTTATTAGCCATGGTTGAATCACCAATCATCCATATATTTATCTTCGCTGAGCTTTTGAATGAAAAAACTACAAACAGCATTAAGCCTAAAATCAAAATTGATATACCTCGTTTCATATCGTATTTTTTATTTCAAATCAGAAAAACAACTTGCATTATTTAATTACCATTAATGGAACACAATTTACAGCTACATTCGGGGGGCTACACCTCTACTTGCATTTTAATTCTTTTACTCATAAACTTCCACTTCCACAATCCGCAGCTGCCCTTTGGTATTTGCATTCTTAGGATCTTTGAATCCATCAAGTTCTTTATTTCCATTTACTTCAATCATGTTCTGAAATGCATCCTTCTCTGTATTATAACCTGTCAAACGAATGGTAAGCGACTTTCCTGTTGTTGGTGTCACAGGAATAGTGATATAACCCAGACTCTGAGCTGTTTCGCCTTTCCAAACAACTGTTTTATCTACCAAAATCTCAATAGGGTAACTGCGCGAACGCCATCCGGTAAGTTTTAGTACAACTTCCGAAACCAGCGCCTTAACGGCAAATTGATAAGTAATCCAGCCTGTAGCTATTTTTCCATCATTCGTCCATTCTGTTACTTCGTTATCGTCATAACTCAATGAAGCCTTATCTGCATTAGCTCCCGCAGTAGCAGATACAATATCAATGGCCTTGCGGGTAACTTTGTACGAAGGAGTTGCAGGCGTTTCGCCACGACTCAGATTAGACGGTAATCCGTCACTTGTCAAATCAGTACTCAAACCATTTTCGACTTTTTGCAGAACGGTTTCGAATGAAATACTTGCTGCTGTTAATCCCTCTGCTGTTGCAGTAATTGTCACTTTTCCAGCTTCGGTGGTGGAACGAATGAGAGCACGATTTACTCCACATTCGGCAGGAAGTGTTGTTGAAAGAATATAATTGTCCGGCCCTTGTGCAATTCCTCCACGCCATTTGGCAGGCCCGTCCAATTTGAAGTTTACCGGAGTGAATACCGTAGGACAACGCTGTCCTTTTGCATCCACCACTTCAACCTGAACCAATACCATGTCAGCACCATCGGCTTTGATTGCATTTGGGTTTTTAATCAATGATAATTTTAAAGCAACCGGTTCATTGGCTGTAATTTTAGAATCGGCACTGACTTCTTTTCCTTTGGAATTGTAACTTACAGCTTTTAAAGTTCCTGCTTCAAACTTTACATTTTTATAAGTATGGAGAAAATTATAGCTTGTTTCGCCAAAACCTAATGATTTTTCATTTATGAATAGTTCCACTTTATCCGAAGGCGAAACCACCATAACGTCCTTCACGGTACCCGGGGTATAATTCCAATGACCAATAATGTAAGTATGAAATTTTTCAATATCAACCCAACCATCCCACATAACCTGATGAGCATAATAAGCATCTTTGGCAATGCGCATTGCATCAACCTCACCACTCCGGCGATAGTTTTCTTCTCCCCGACAATGTGTATTTGTATCTGAGAATACGATATTCAACCCCCCTCCACTCACACGTTTCCCTGTTCCGGTACGACAAACAAAGTAATCGTTCCAACGAATAACATCTTCTTTGGCAAACGAATCCTGATTGCGATTGTATTCACTTGCATCAGCATTACGATAAAGTGGACCCGCACCATCCTTGTGAAAAGGAGGGGTTAAATTGTCCCAGTATTTACGTAGAGCTTCATCACGACAATATTCGGAGGCAATCATGGGTTTGCCTGCACTGTGATTGATATAAAGCATTTCTCCACCATATTCGGCAATCTTGCTATTGAGCATTTCACGACAACCACTGGCACGACCTCCATGTGGATCAAAGGTATCCCGTATGGCTTTCATTTCAGCCATATGTTCTTCGCTTATCCCCTTATTACCGCTTTCGTATAACAAAACACTCGGGCTGTTGCGATTGTAAATAATGGCATCTCGCATCAATTCCGTGCGTTGTTCCCAACGCCGGCCTTTCACATCGGCTTCGGCATCACCTGCCGGAAACATTTGCATCAACCCTACCCGATCGCACGATTCCACATCCTGTCTCCAGGGAGAAACATGCATCCATCTAACCATATTGGCATTGCCTTCCACCATCAATCCATTGCTGTAATCGCTCAGCCAAGCGGGAACAGACATACCCACAGCAGGCCATTCGTTGCTGGTACGTTGGGCATACCCTTTCATCTGAATTACCCGATCGTTGAGGTAAACCGTACCATTTTTAAACTCTGTTTTGCGAAATCCGGTGCGGGTTTTTACCACATCAACAGCTTTGTCATTAATTTTCAGAATAGTATATACATTATACAAGTAACCATAACCCCAGCTCCAGAAATGCAACCCCGAAACCGTAGAAGAAGCCGTCAATGTAGAGGTTTGACCCGATTTCAGCGTTTGTTTATCGCCCTGAAATTGCGCAATAACTTTCCCATCCATATCTTCTACACTCACTTCGTACTGAACGGTTGTAGCAGCTGGCGTTTCATTTTTCACCTCTGATTCGGCATGAATTAATGCTTTTTTTCCTTTTATATCAAAGTCGGTAGCATACAAGTACGTTCCGGTTGTTTTTAGATTTGAATACAAAGGAAGGGTTTGATAAACATTAGCAGCAACATGCAACAATACATTTTTAGGAATGCCTCCGTAATTGGCATTGAAATTTTTATTATTCCATTCAAACGGACTTTTAGTTGCCTTCTCGTGGTAGTTCCAGTCGTTATCCACTCGCACAGCTATCACATTGTCGGCACCAAATTTAATTTTGTTCGAAATATCAAAGCCAAAAGCCATTACGCCGTTCTCGTGCAAACCTACTTTTTCTCCGTTTATATACACTTCGGCAGCAAAGCGAACTCCTTCAAACTCAATGAACACCTTTTTAGCTTTATCGGAAGCAGGTAAGCGAAAATGTTTGCGATACCAAACCACTGTGTCAGTCAATTGTTCAATATGTACCCGAAAAGCTTCATTTTCGTTGAAGGCGTGCGGCAAAGTAACAGGTTTCCACGTAGCATCATTAAAATCCACCTGCTGTGCATTGGGGATATCTCCGATTTCAAGTTTCCATGCCGAATTTAAATTATAAGTACGACGAAGGTTTCCATCAAATTTAGGAGCAGCAAATCCTGATACCACAGGAAGCATGCAAAAAAACAATAAGAGTCTTTTAACCATAGCATTTTATCTTTATTATTTTCCTGAGTCTCGTATTCAAATTCAGAACTTCCATATAAATCTTACTTTTTTGATTCGATATTGCTATTGATTAATACGATGTTTGGCTTCGGAGCCTGTTTCATGCCTGTACCCAGAAAAAAGCTTGTATGAGGTGGTTGATTATAACCTACATTTTGAGTAGCAATGGCTAAACGGTATTGAGGATCGTGCATCAAGGTATAAATCCGGTGATGAGTTGGAATTGTTGTGGTATAGATTCTCAGGTTTTTATTATCTGCCGTTCGAAAGATAACTTCTTCCCGCCAGTCGCCAAACAAATCGGCACTCAAAGCGGGTGTAGCCTTAGTCCCATTATTAGAAACACAACCCTCAGCGGTAAACAGTCTTCCCACATTATACTTGTCTATATGATTTTTATCGAGTAACTCCCGGCTTAAGTCACCGTCCCACCAAATCACAAAGTTGGTAGAAACAGGTGAATCGCCGATTCGTTCTCCTTTCATATTCAAAAGACCATTTGAGCCCGAATACCACATCTCTGCACCAGGGTTTGTTGGGTCAATATCTTCGGCAACTCCCCTACCTACATCTTGATCTATCGAACCTTTATAGAGTATCTCACCGGTTTTAGCATCATAAACAGCAGCTCCGGGACCTTTAGTTCCTTCTTCAATCTCATGAATACCAAAAACTTCTAAACCCGGTCGACCAGGATCAAGAACACCAACATGAATAGCATCACCATGACGAAGACCTGTAGAAAACAATCCTTTACCATTATCGTCTACTACCATAGAGCCGTAAATAATCTCATCTTTGCCATCTCCATCAACATCTGCCACACTTAGGTTATGATTACCCTGTCCAGAAAAAGGATTTTCACCATCCTTACTATCAAATACCCAACGTGAAGTCAGTTTTCCATTTCTCCAATCCCAGGCAGCCAGTACAGTTCTTCCGTAATAGCCCCTACACATAACTACGCTTGGGTGAACCCCGTCAAGATAAGCTATACAAGCCAGAAAACGATCACAACGATTTCCTGTGTTGTCACTTTTACCATTTCCGCCATGACCATTCCAACCATTTATCGGATAACGATTCGGAATATAATCTGTTGTTGCCAAAGCCTCACCAGTTCTGCCACTGAAGATGGTAAAATATTCAGGACCAGCCAATATTTTACCATAGGTAGAACGATTATTTTTATCTAAACTTCGCCAGTCTTTTGTAGAATCACCAATAACTTTTCCAAGTCCGTCAATAGTACCGTCAGCTGTTTTACATGCAAATTCTGCAATTCCGTCACCATCCAGATCATAAACCATAAATTGAGTATAGTGAGCTCCTTCACGAATATTTTTGCCAAGGCTTATTTGCCACAGGAATGTTCCATCCATTTTATAAGCCTGAAAAATAGGAATATCTGAAATACCCGGTGAAGGAGTATCAAAACTACGCCCTGTTTGATGAACTATAATTTCATATTCTCCGTCTCCATCCAAATCACCCACCGAAATATCGTTAGGGGTATATCCGGGAGGAGTTCTGAGAGCTATGTTGATATATTGCTGAGCCGGACTATTGGCCTTTATTGTAAATGATTTACTTGCCTTTTGTTCCTGTCCGTTTAATATAGCTTTTACGAAATAAGAATTATCAACTGAAAAATCTTGTCTGCCATCTTCGAAATTTGTACTTTCCTTTATAGGAGTTTTATTCAGAAGAGTAGGTTTATTGTTTCCGCTTTGACGGTAGAGATTAAAAGCGATGTCATTGGGTTCCGTTCCCAGTAATCTCCAGCCAATATAAACCGAATCGTTAGAATTACGAATGGCAATGACACCACGATCAAGGTATTCCATCTGCCTTTGAGCCATCGTCGATAGTGAGGCAAAGAAGACCAATACTGATACAATTAAAGATTTAGTTTTCATAGTTAGAACAACTGTTTATTAGCATATTAAAACGAATACATCGAGTATAAAATATTGGAAGTACTTTAATCAGAAATTATCTATTCTGAAATTCGGTGTCCAGAGTCCTTCTTTATTCGAAAGACTTGCAGGAGGATTTGTGCCCCAGCAATAACGAACAGCAATAGGTTTAGTGATCTCTGATTTTGAGATCAGAACGGTTTTTCCATCAATCTTTGCATCTGCCCAAACCCATTTTTTGTCCTCACCACAGATTGCGAATCCGGTCAGTTTGCCATCTTTGGCCACCAGTCCGGTTCCAACATGGTCAAAATACAATCGAATGTTTTTACCCTCAACCTTGTACTTTTTATACATAGGTCCAGAGTACTCTACTTTTTCACCATATACCTTGGCGCGTGCTGCTAATCCCAACCGATACCCGATTGCCTGTTTGTTTTTAGGATGAATATTTTCTGGTTGATCACCGGCGTTTTCAATAGCACAAACCATGGCTGTATTAGGAACCGAAAGGTTTTGAACCTGCGCTTCGCGAACGATCATCAAAGGATCATTCTTAACGGGCTCAGTCATTGGTTTGCCATAATTAGCCAACTGAACATAAAGGAAAGGAAAATTGCCCTGCCCCCAACGTGTTCGCCAATCAGCAATCAGCATTTCCATAATCTCACGATATTGGGTTGCAGAAGGACCGTTCGATTCTCCCTGATACCAGATAGCTCCACGAATGGCATAAGGGACCAAAGGAGCAATCATACCGTTGTAGCAAACAATGGGATTGTGTTGGTCAAATTCCGGATCCGGATTACGTGGAACTTTGGGTTTTTTGGCATTCACGTCACCCGATGCTGCCTGAGCTGCTGCCAAATCACCATTGTATTTTGCCAATTGGTCCTTATACTTTTGCATTATACCGGCACTATCGGCAACAAACTTTTCCCATTTCTGATTATAAGCGTCAAGCAAGGGTTTTAAACTTGAATGTGATTCTAAAGCTGATTTACTTATCCAGGTTTCGGCTGTACTTGCTCCATACGCAGAAGTGATTAAACCAATGGGGACATGAAGTTTCTGATAGATTTCACGGGCAAAGAAATAAGCACCAGCCGAGAAATGTCCTACGGTTTTAGGCGAACAAATCTCCCATTGCCCCACAGCATTTGTCTGAACCGTATTGTTTGGTGTAAAGTCGACATCAAAAACACGAATCTGAGGATAATTGGCGCTTTCCACTTCCTGAGCTTCATTTTGCACTCCGCACCAATAGCGATTTTCTTTTGCTACGGTCATATCCATGTTCGACTGTCCGGAACAAAGCCAGACTTCGCCTACATACACATCTTTCAAAGCTACGACGTTTTTCCCTTTAATCTCTAGTTGGTATGGTCCGCCGGCTTTTTGTTTATTCAGCCGAACCATCCATTTACCCGAACCATCTGCCACTGTTGTTTGGCTCGCATTATTCAAAGTTACAGTTATTTGTTCTCCCTTAGTAGCCATTCCCCAAACCGGAATAGCTATATCACGCTGTAACACCATATGGTCACAAAATAAAGAAGACGGATTTACATCTGCAAAAAGCGATGTTGGAATAAATAAACCTACAAAAAGAAATATAATTGGAAAAACTACTTTAAATTTTCTGTTAGTATTTAGCTTTATCATCATGAATTATTATTTAAGATATTTCCGGAGTTTACAGCTTTTCAATTCTTTAATTCCTTCTGCAACAGTCTTCGCGTTGAGCTTTGCACCAAGCAACGAAGTATGAGTGTGATCGCCATAATACATAAGTTGAATAGAGTCTTTTCCCATTTTATCCAGTTTATCAGCAATCAATTGATTTGCGTCCAGATACAATACCTTTTCCATCGCAGCTGCTTCTTTTGTCCAAAGTCCATAACCGTCATTATTGCGAATTACAGCTACACTGTCTTTGGTTGTAAACATATTGCGGGGAATATGCGAAAGCAAAATCGGAGTGGCTTTTTTAGCTTTTACATCCTGAGCATATTTGCGCATATACCATCCAAAAGAATGAACTGTTTCAGCCTTGCCTGTCAATTCCATAACCACCGTGGTATCATTATCGCCATTACCTTTCAGCGAAGCACGGGCACGACCTACATTTAATGAACCGGAATCATTGTGTCCGAATTGGATCAAAACAAAATCACCGGGTTGAACAGCAGCCAACACTTTAGCCCAAAGTCCTTCTGTAATAAATGTACGACTGCTACGACCACCCAAAGCATGATTTTCAACCGACACTTTTGTGGTATCAAACATATCTCCAAAAAAATGTCCCCAACCCCATTGTTTATTACTTCCATCATCTTTTCCATTTTTCATGGTTGAATCGCCCACAGTAAAAACAACCGGACGACCATTCTTGCGGGATTTTCCGGCTTTATTTGGTTCTGCCTTTTTAGGATCGGCACCCGACTTTATCCCAAGTAAATCTTCCCCGGTTATTTTTGTCGTTTGATTGCCTTTCTTATTGTCAACGTTTTGTGCTGAAAGCGAGACGGAAAAAGCAAGCATCAAAACAATTGTAAAACTTAATTTCAATGTTTTCATTTATATATGATTTTATTATATCCATAGTGGATGGAACAAAAGTGTTCGAGTGATAAATACGCAAAAAGTTGTTACCACATTAGTCCTTTACAACAAAAATGAAGTGATGTAAATACACCGTTGCTTTGAATCAAATTACAAGATACAAAAATTATATGATATTCAAAATTCAAATATACACCATTCTTAAAGAAAAAATCCGTAATCCTCTAATCTGAACTTCAAGATTATCAAATCAATGAATATCATACATTTTAAAGTAATTATTATCAAAATATGCTAACTAAATCCGACTAATGTTTTAGCCGAATTTAGTTATTTATAGTCATTCTGCCTTCTGATTAGTATCCTGGATTTTGAAGCTGTTTTTTCTCATCAGCAGTTAATGATCCTCCACTTGCATTGGTAATTGCATCAAGGAATGATTGTGGTATAGGACGAAGATAGTGAGTCGTTGCGTTAAAAGCTGTATTTCCTCTCACATAACCATCGTTAAATGCTTTCCAACGACTTTCCAACGTTTTGGTCCTTGCTAAATCCTCCCAACGATAAGTTTCACCACAAAGTTCCCGAGTACGTTCATTCAACAAGAAACACATCATCTTTTCTGCATTGCTAGAACATCCCAGTTTAGTGTATATAGGTCCATCAACCGTTGAGTTGTATATAGTGTTTACATCATTAATATGCATGGAAGAACTAGTTGAAGTTGTGGTTACGGTCATATCATTATTGGACTCATAATAAGTATTCTTTTCCCAATAAATAGCTCCATCAGATGAATAACCTCCACCTTTACCTGTACAATATGAATTGTTCTTATAAGCCTGACCTCCATCAACATGTTTTGCTCTATCTTCTCCTGTTTTATAAGCTGCACGATCGCGCAATTTATTAATCCAGGTAATTGCATCAGGATAACTAGATTCACCCTTCCGAATATAAGCCTCAGCTACCATTAACACATCATCAGCTGAACGAGCTATAATAGCATCTCGTGTCCCAAATTGAGAAGCTATTGCAACTCGATAGCCATCACGATATTTAGACAAAGCCACTGATCTTAATTGTACACCATAGTATCCATTATTTCCATGTTTGCCAACCCATGCCTGAGGTTCACCATTAAAATAGCGAACAAAAGTATGTGTATTCTGCATGGCTCCACTCTTCAAGGCACCTGTTACATCATTAGCAACAGCAGTATAACGGCTATCACCGGCATTATTTACAATGTATTTAATTGCCAGATTTCCACCAGTAAAACGTTTCGTACCAGCAACGGTTCCTGAAGGTCCTAGTAATGCATTAGTAGCAGTCCATGAAGGGGCACTTTTTGTATTATCGCAGCCATAGGTTGTGATAAATGATTTCCAAAAACGAGAATCATTAACGCGATCAAATACATCCAATGTATAATTTGTAGCACGTGCATAAGAAAATTCACGATCACCGGATATATCACGAGTCGTTCCTGCTAAATCTTGGTAAACAGATGGGTAATACAGGTGCATTTGATTGCCATAACGTCCCCAAGTAGTTTGATCATCTGAAAATTGTGCCGCCAGAACTACCTCTGTAGACTTTTCGTTAGCACTGTTTGCTTTTGTATAATCCCAAAGCTCAACATAATCACTTGCCAATGGGCAAGCGGCTACTACCTCAGAACCATATTTGATCACTGCATCTAAGTCTGCAGACACATAGGAAGAATTCCATGAAGCATACAATTCACTTGCACGAGTCAAATGAGATTTTGCAGCAAAGTGGGCTGCAGCCCATTTTGTAAGACGCCCTGTTGTTGCAGGAGTAGTAGGTAACAAACTATAAGCTTTTTCAAAATCCACTATAATTTGGTTTAAACATTCTTCTTGAGAGTTTCGGGTAAAATATGTCTCGACTTTACCATTCGAAGGTGTTAATTTTAATGGAATACCACCAAATTGAGTAAATAGCTGTAAGTAACAATATGCACGAAGAAAATATCCCTCTCCTAATCTAACATTGTAATTTGCATTACTAGAGTCGTAATAAAGAGGCACATTCTGAATGAGAGTATTGGCTGATTCTATATAGCCATACATATTATTCCATAATGGAGATACAGCGCCTGTTTCAGTAGCATTCAGATCAGAACTATAACAGTTGAAACTTGGAATAGAGTTATTAGCATCTGTAAACTCATCTACGCCTAAGTTGTACATTTCTATACCCCAGATGTAGTTAAATTTGAACTTTAATACTCCGTATAAACCCGTAGACAAATCATTAAGACCTGCCTGTGTTTTAAAATAATCAGTATTACGGCTAGTAGTCAATTCCTCGTTTAAAAAACTTTCACTGCAAGAAGGCATTAAAGCACCCGATATACTTACAATAGTCGCTATTAATAATGTCTTATTTATTTTCATTTTGTATTATTTTTAAGATTTCAGAAACCGACGTTAAGACCAAATACTAACTCTTTAATTGTAGTATCTGTTCCTGTGGAAGTTGTATTATTGTCATAGCTCGTTAGATCTGTATCCAGAATCTTACATTTAGAATAGATGGTAAATGGATTCATAAGCTGAGCATAAAATTTAAGATTGTTGACCCCTAATTTATTTAGTTGTTTTGAATTAAAATTATACCCCAAACTGATATTTCTCATCTTTACAAACGAACCATCTTTATAACCCTGTGATGTTGCATAGATATCCGCGCTTGTACCATTCGAGCCCGGAGAATAATATTCAGCATCTTCATTCACACCCGTTATCCAATAATCTAATTTACGCATTTGGTAAAGTCCACCAAGGTTAACTCCCCCAGTATTAACCGTAAATCCCCATCGAGCATATATAAAGAACGAAAGTTCAAAATTCCGGTAGTTAAATGTATTGGCTATACCACCCGACCAGTCAGGACGGGTTTTTCCGACAATTTTTTTATCGTTATTAGAATCGATCACACCATCATTATTCAAATCTTTTACTCTGATTTGTCCTGGTTTTCGTCCATATTTTGCGGCTTCTGTAGCTTCTGAGGTTTTCCATATTCCATCATAAACATAGTCATAATAGACTCCTAACTCTTTGCCAACAAATAATAAATTGCTTAAATCCTGTGCATTACCATTAGATAATTTTGTGACCTTACACCTATCTAAAGACCATGTTAATGTAGTTGACCAAGTAAAATCTTTTGCCTTAATGTTTAAAGAACTAACCTGAAAATCAATACCCCAGCCTTCAGTTTCACCTACATTGTCCCAAGTTTGAAGATAGCCAGTGGTACTTGGTATTGACATTTTCATCAACAAATCTTTAGTTTTCGTCTTATAAATATCCAAACTTCCATTAATCCGGCTTTTCAAAAGAGTGTAATCTAAGCCAAAATTATATTGCGTTGTTTTCTCCCAACCCAAATTGGCATTTGCTAATAATACCGGTGAAGAAGCTGACAAATCAGACAAAATATATCCTGTAGTCGAAGACGTAGCTCCCCAATTATAGTATGTTTGAGTGATTCCCCCTTTAGTCCCGTAAGCTCCAATAGCTGCATTACCCGTTACACCTGCACCAAGACGAAGCTTTAAAGCATCAACAAATTTTACATTTTGCATGAATTTTTCCTGATCGATACGCCAACCTAATGCTGTTGAATAAAAAGGTGCCCACTTATGTCCATCCGCTAAAACGGACGATCCATCTAAACGTGCAGAAGCTGTCAACAAATACTTTTCTTT
>JAATGT010000266.1 GCA_015654525.1 Bacteroidales bacterium | reverse complement strand
GGACTTTTATTGAAATATTTTTTTCATTCTTTTTCTTTCCAGAGTGTGGGATTTTCCAATTAACTCCAATTTGATAAGCATGTGGAATCTGTCCAGTCCTTAAAATGTCTCTTATTGGTTTTCCTCGTCTTGAATTTGAGTAGTGCAACAATCCAATTGTCTCAAGATAAGCATTTATTTCAACAGGATTTGTAGTCTCCTGGCGATTTTCCTCAAGAAATGCATCAATTGCGTCTATAATTTTCCTTATATCATTCATATTTTTACCCTTTTTAAAATGTGCCATAATGCCCAAGGTTGTGGGCATTTGTTTCTTTCTTGGAGCGTTCGCTGTAGTGGAACGACAAAGTGAGTGCGGGAGCAAAACTGCCGAAATGCATGTCAGCCAGCAGGTGCGCATAGGCGTGTGTTGGCAGCTGGCCGTTCAGTCGTTATAAAGTCGTCATTAATTTTGTTGTATTATATCGTTGTCTGTCAATACTAAAGTCTGTTTTCTTTTATTGTCAGCCAAGCAAATATGAGCTAAATGGTTGTCTAAATGCACAACACTAAAATAATCAACTCTCCACAGTTCATTGTTTTTTTCTTTCTAAATTGTACTTCAACTGTCTAAGCGAATAAAAAACAATGTACTGTGACCGCTCTGCCTATTATCAAAGAGCTATAAAAGCCACTGCAAGACAATTGAATAAAAACACTCACTTGCTGTGGTTTTTTTTGCTTTTTGGGCGATTATTCTTTAGTCTGTTGTTTTTTTATGAACAATGAAATAATAAGACCAATTGCAACAATCACATCAACTAAATTCCACAGTTCTCTACCTAAGGCAATTTTGAAGAAAGGTTGAAACAATAGAGCTAATGCACCGTAAACTATCACGTAAGTTTTATTTTCTGATTCTGACGATTGAAATGCAAGAATACCAAAACCTATCATTGCTGCAAATCTAACAAACTGATAATAACCATAAGGCATGTCAACAAGACATAGAAATAATAATATTGTAAGTACTATTTTTATAAATTTTCCCATTAGTTTTTTACTACAATTAATTGTGCCGGTCTGATGAGTTCTTTTCCTCGTATATATCCGTTTCTGATAACAGATATTATTTCATCGGTTTTTTTATTGCTATCAGCTTCGGTTTCTACAACTTCGCAAAGTCCAACAATTAAACGATTGTCGGGAAACTCTATTTTAGTAACACCGTGTTTTTGCAAAAGACCAAGTAATTTTTTTTGAATTGTCTTATACCGGCTTGTGGTTTTGTTTACTTCATCAATTTTATTATATTCCTTTTCAATTATACTTTCTTCAATTCGTTCAAATGAATCGATGATGTCAATGATACTTAAAGAAATATCTTTTAGCAAATCGTGTTTTTCATTTTCTTTTCTTTCAACTTCATTCTTTAAAAAATTGGTTGATTTTAAATTTTGAACTATTATCTGTTCAAGTTCTATTACATATTCTTTCATTTTTTTTTATTTTAATGAATCAAATGCATTCTCGTTTAAAACACTTGTGTTTATTTCTTTATATGTAAGCGTACTTTGAATGGGCTGCATTCTTTTTGCCTTAATTTTTGCAGGAAACATAAAGTCTGCTGCCAACCTTTTAGCTGGATCCAAAAGCTGCTTTGCCGCTATGGCAATTTCTTGTAGTGGAAATTCTTTTTTCTTCATTGCAAACATTTGAGCTTTCATAATTTCACTTTTATCTGCTTCCTGGCTTACTCCTAATATCGTATATGGATTTTTCATTGTTTATGTTATAAAAAATATTGTTTTAAGATCGGTTGTTAACGAATTCGATTTAATTGATTTAAATGGCTTTATAATTTTTGTTAGTTGGCTAATTCTTTCAAATAAGTCAATACACGTTTCATTTTTAAACCATCGTTATTAAGTGAACTACCAGAGAGTATTGATGCTAAAGAATTTTCTTCAAACAAAGAAATATCAACACCTGCTTGTCTTAGTTGTTGCAAAATTTCACGTCTTGCTTTGCTTAATTCGTCACTGTTTTGTTTGTATGTCTGTGACATATTGTTTTTTACCCAATCAAGTATGTTATATATATCTGTCGTTTTCCTTGTTCGGTCGTTAAGCATATCCATAAGATTAAATTTTATAAGCGTTATAAAGTTCTTACAAATTTTTGGATTATTCGGCGAGCGTAAGTATGCACCTTTCATCAAAGACAATGCTTTGAAGTTGTCAATTTTTTCGTCATTCACTTTTGAAATACAAAAATTAGCTATAAAATTTGAATACTGATGTTTTAACTTTTCTTTTTGGCTTGAAAATGCAATACATTCTTCCATTACTGGAATTAGATTTTCGTTTTCATCATCTTCTGAAATTTTGTTTGATATTGAATTGAAAAGTCTGTCTTCTGTTGAACTACTGATGTTATTAAATTTTTCTATCCACTGTTTATTATCATTTGTGTTGAGTTTCTTAATTGTAGCAGAATTTTCACTATTTATTGCAGATATTACTCGGTCAATTATGTCATTGGCATAGAAATACTGATAAACGACTGTTGAAGTTGAGTTTTTAATGTAAGGAATACCAGCATCTAAAGCATCTTCATTAGAATAGCTAAGATAATCGTTATCTAATTCTGCTATTATTTTATTATTCAGTTCGTTTGAAATAGCAAAATAAGGAGTGGCAAAGAAAATATCATTTTCAATTATTCCAATTATTCTTTCTAATGCGTCTTTTTCTTTATCGTAGAAGTCATTAACCAATTTAGACAAATTGATATCGTGTAATTCTTTGTTGATAATTGATTCAAATTGTTGTAATAGTTCTTTTTGAGTTGCGCCAATTGAAATGTTATTTTCTGAAATTTCGTCATAATTAACATTTTCAGGTGTTTCTTCATGTTGCGAATAGTTTGAACCAATTGCTTCTGATAAAGTAAAGGTATAATCATCGTCCCAAGCGGTATCACTTAATGATTTAAGAATTACTTTATCAGAAAATACAGCAGTCAGCCAACCAGAAATAATGATACTATAATTACCTTCTGTCAATAATCCTTTTGCCGTAGAGCCATAACAACAAATACCTAAATTTTTTAGTAATTCAGGGCTTTCCCAAAATCTCGGATAATTCTGGATTATTGATATTGCATTTTCATATTGTTCTGCCGAAATGTATTGCGAAAGCAATCGATTAAACAAAGTTGGTTTAATAGTTGATATTTTTTCAGAAAGTTGTTTGTCTAAAATGCTAATTTCAATAATTGTTTTGTCAAGACTGTCATAAAGTAACATTAGCTCTTCTGTAGATAAAGAATTTTTATACAATTTATCAATTGAAGCATTTATTTGTTCAATTTTTTTGACAGCATTATTGTTTCTCTCGCTTTTTAAAATATCATTTAGTTTGTCAATTTCCAGAGATTTAAAATTTAGATTTGAAGAAATTATTTTTTCAGCTTCCGAATATTCTTTGTACTTTAAAAGTTGAATTGCATACCTGTAATAGAAGTCTTTCTGATAAATCTTATCTGAATTTGCAATATTAGTAACATTGTCTAATCTGACAATTTCATTAAGTTTGAGTTGGCAAATTGCAATCCTTACAAATGAATTGTAAATAACAGTTTTGATATTTGACTTTTCTGCAAAGTCTTTCGCAGTTTTGAATGTTTGAATTGCTTCAGAATAATTAGCTGATTTTTCCTTTCCTAAAGCATTTTTAAAATGACTTTCTGCTAAATCATAGAAATGTTTTATTTTTAACGAAGAGTATTCAGATTCTAAACTCTTTTTATAGACCGTGTCAATAAACCTTAAATTTTGGTTAAGCTTTTCAATATCTCCTTTTGTTGCTTCGTATTGAATTTTAGCAATTTCAAAAAATGCCTTGCTTTCAATGTTCTCAAAATTTGTAATAGATATAGAATTGCTTATCCTTTTTCTTAATGTAGTAACTTCGTTGAAATACTTTAACTTCGATGATATACTTGATGCATTCTGTCCTAATTTTAATTTACATTCTGCTAGTTTGGCTGGTGCATCAACGTGTTTATCAAAAATCTCATTTAGTATATTGGCTGCCTCGATGAAATCTTTGGCATTAATAAGATTTTGAGCCTTTTCAAATTTAGTGTTGGGTAAAGATTGATAAATAAAATACCCTACAATTGCAATTACTATTAAAATGATTATTGTTTCCATTACTGTGAAATTTTAATTTTCAGAATTTGTCCAATTTTTAAAGTATATGGTTGTTCCAAATTATTATCTTTTTCTATTTGCTTGTATTTGCTTCCAGAACTATAAAAAAACCGTGCAATTTTGTAAGGGCAATCACCTTTTTTAACTATATATTTTATGATAACTTCTTGCTTTGCAATGTCTGTTCGATGTTCACCTTTATTGAAAGTTATATTTTGCATTTGCTTAATCTTTATAATACTGTCATTTAGAAGTTCATTGCTAGAATTCAATACTTTTCTGTCTGAGTTAGATTTTAGATAAAGACTAAAGAATGTAATTGCAAACAAAGACATACCAATTAGGATATAAGTACTAATTTTTGATTTTGGGGGCTTTGAAACAGAACTTAAAAGCAGAAAAGCTTTTAAATCCGAATTACATTGTGGGCAAACTACACTTTCTTTCGTGTAATCGGGTAATCCCGCTTTGTTGCAAATAGGACAATTCTTATTCATGGCATTCCTATTTTTTTCCTAAGTGAATACTACCTCCAAAATCCAAAGCACCAGTGTTGTACTTGTCTCTTAATTCAATTGCTTCGTCTAGTAGAGCATAAGCTTGGTCTTTTCTTCTATTACGGAAATGATTTACAATTTGGTCGTGCATCTGCAATAAACGGTGACCATCACTTGGGTTTTCTTTTGCAACATTATCAGAAGACATCTTTAATGTAAACAAAGTAATCAATACAGGATATTCCTCAGTAATTGATTTTAATATTTGCATTGCCTGTATTTTTTGTAAGGGGTCATCATCATTTTTAAACTGTGCCAACAAAGATTTCATTCTATTAATATATTCATTACCAATTAAATCGGGATATTCTCCAATTAAAATAGTGGCAAATATTATTGTCAATTGTTCTTCATCAATTGAATCTGAAACATTTTCGGCTTGTTCAAATGACATATAAATTTTTGTTCCAATTTCGTCCCATTTCGTGGAATCATAATTTTCAGTTCCTATTTCATTAATTTTTTCAATTTCTTTTGTGGCAGATTTAAAGAAATAATCTCTCTGTGCTTCTGTAAAATCCCCACTCATTATTTTTTCTAAAGAGTTTGACAAGAATTCCAAAGTTTTAGAATCTTTATTTCCTCTTCCTAAAACAATATTTTTACTTTTACTCTTGTTTGTTTTTGGGTAAGCTTTGACTTCAAAAATCTCATCAATACTTAATGTTATGTCTAAAACTATATCACTCCCTTTTGGTAAATCTTCTTCTATTGCAAAGAATCCGAAAGTTTCTCTTATTTTTTCACCATTCTCAACATCAGAATATATACCCACTTTAACAACTTTTTGATTATTCACGGTTGTTTTATAGTTTCTTGTTGCATTAAATGGCAATGGCATTTGTTTTTCAATTATTCTGTCGTATTCGTCTTTTAGCTCTATGAAATAATTATGATTTGTACTATATGATATTTCTGAGACTGCAATTTCGCCATCAATTGGGTTTTCGTATTCATCACCTAATCTATGTGATAAAATTCCTGCACCCTCAGCAATGGCAAGCATTGGTTTTTCAGATATTTTAATTTTCTCTTTTCCATATTTTTGCGAAAGCATTTGTTTTATTAAAGGAATACAAGAAGTACCACCTACTAATAAAATTGAGTCAATCATAGAAATTTCATACCCTACTTCTTTAAGCAGATTGTCAATTAATTCAATGCTTCTTTCAATGAAAGGTTTGACTAAGTTTTCAAATTCATCTCTTGAAATTGAAATGTCAAAATCTATCCATTCTCCATTTTCATCTTCAATACCATCCATTATTAAAGGAGCACTCGTTGATGAACTAAGCTGTATTTTGATATTTTCTACGTTATCTCTAAATTGTGCGTCAAACTGAAATTTCTTTTTATGGTCTAAATTTTCAATTAGACTATCAATATTTGAAATATTGTAATCTTGTGAAATCCTTTTTAAAATATGTGTTTGTAAAGTTCTATCAATATCGTCTCCTCCTAACCAACGATCACCACCTGTACCTGCCTCCATATATTGACCATCTACAATATTTAAAATGGAGAGATCAAAAGTACCACCACCGAAATCATAAATTAAAACGGTCTTTGCATCTCCTGCTTTTAAATTGTCAACTCCGTAAGCAATGGCGGCAGCTGTTGGTTCGGCTAATAATTTTTGCACTTTTAAACCTGCAAGTTGTGCGGCAATTCGTGTGGCATTTTTCTGTTTTTCAGTAAAATAAGCTGGAACAGTAATTACAGCGTGTGTAACTTCATCTCCAAGTTTTTCTTCAGCATCTCTTTTAAGCTTTTTCAAAATTTCAGCACTCAACTGTTCTGGCGTATATTGCTTTCCTCCAAGAATAATAGCAACAGCATCGTCCGTCCCACCTTTTAAAGAAGTGATACCATATTTATAATACGAACTTTTTATCATTTTTTGAACCATTGGGTCTTGAATAGCTCCACCCATTAGTCTTTTGACAGAGAGAATTGTATTTATAGGGTCAGTTTTAAGCAACTGATAAGCAGTTCTTCCAACCAGAATTTCTTCTTTTCTTAATCCGATGCAAGACCGAGTAAGTTCTTCGTTCTCTTTATTTCGAATAATTTTTACAACTGTGTCTTTAAATGCGATAACGGAATTACTTGTTCCGAGGTCAATGCCGATTGCTTTTTTCATATTTTTAAATTTTTAGTTGATAATTCATAATGCTATAATCTTTTTTTTCTTTTTTTTTCGGCTTGCTGCCAACGAATCGCTATGCGAACAAGTAGTTCGCATACATCCGCCTTATGGTTAGTAATGGATTGTTTTATCATATTGTTTAGTAGTGAAATATAAAAATAGTTTCACGTTAACTGTTGTTCGCATACAGGATTTAATCTGGTCATATTAAATATCCATTTCTTGTTAATGAATTCGTATTGCAAAGATATTAATATAATTTAAATGATAATTGATTTCTTATTAGATATTTAAATTGTCCAACGGACTTTTTATCTGATCGAACCCCTTTGTTGTTATATGGGTATATATCTCGGTAGTTTTGCTATTGCTATGTCCGAGCAAACTTTGTATATATCGGAGGTCTGTACCCGCTTCCAACAAGTGGGTGGCAAACGAATGCCGTAAGGTATGTACCGTTATATGTTTTTTAATGCCTACTTTTCCCACCGATTTTTTCAATATTGCCTGAATTCCTTTTTGTGAATAGGCTTCTCCTTTTGCACCTTCAAATAACCAGATTGTTGGTTTGTATTCGGCTACATATTTTCGTAATATCTCCAGTGTTTTATTCCCCAGCAAAGTATACCTATCCTTCTTTCCTTTGGCTTGTTCTACCCGCATCTGCATTCGATTGCTGTCAATGTCTTTTATTTTCAAATTTATGGCTTCACCTATCCGCAATCCTGCAGAATAAATAGTCATCAAAATGGCTTTATGTTTCAGATTTTCGGTGGCATTGAGCAGCGCTGTAACTTCTTCCTGACTCAACACCTCGGGCAGAAACTTTTCTTCGCGCGGACGATTAATCATGTACACTTTTCGCCTACCTCCTAAAACCCGTTCATAATAGAATTTGACTGCATTTATGGATTGGTTTTGGTAGGAAGTCGAAATTTTTAGTTCGTTTACTAAATAACGTCTGAATCAGAATTTACAGAATTTGAGAATTTACAAAATTAAGATTGGGATTAAAGATCAGTTTATACTGCAAGCTTGTGGCTCCAAAATTTATCAACAATCCTTTTTCAAATTTATATGCAACAACATAATTCTTTGCTTGTGCTAAATGCACAGCTTCTAAATTTATCAATGCTTTTAATTCTACAATTACTTTATTAGCAACAACAAAATCAGCTCTGCGCGTACCCACATTCACTCCATTATAAAAAATATTTTGCTCCACTTCTCGTTCAAACTCAATACCCGCACGTTTCAATTCTATTGCCAAACAACGTTGATAAATCACCTCTTGGAAACCATTGCCCAGCGTATTATGCACATTCATTGCACAACCAATAATATCAAATGTTAGTTTGTCTTTTTCCATTGACAAGATATTTATTTTTTCTTATTCTATAAACTGCCCGAATCACCATTACCCGAATTTGAGACGCGAATTAAATGCTGGTTTATCTTTTCTTATTCTGTAAATTCTTCAATTCTGAAAATTCTGATTCTGACAACCACCCAAAAAGCAAATGCAACCCAAAAACTCACACCCATCAGCCACAGTATTTATCTTTTCTTATTCTGTAAATTCTCCAATTCTGTAAATTCTGATTCTGACAACTAAGCTCAGCCAAGCTACTCTATCACCTTAAAAAGACTTTCATAGTTGCGCTATTTACAGCAATTTGCCGCGTCAAATTTAAAAATTATTTTTTACACCAATATCATTTTATTTAATTTATTTCGGGTTGCCTCTTTTAGAGTATTAAATAATGCAAATGTCTGTAAGCCAAAAATACAATGAAAATACAATAAAGTTCTTTTTTGTATCCGGTACCAAAAAACTTGTAACACCGAATATAGCACGCTGCAGACAGTTTTTGACTTAAAATCCGGGCTTACAACTTCAACTTTTGCATGCTAAAACGACCCATAATAATGTCATAGCTAAGAACCAGCTAATTATAAAAAAGCTTAACAGGGAGATTGCACCAGCATTGGGAATAAAAAAATATTTTTATATTTGCTGCCGTTAATTTAAACATACAGTGCAGTTCATTTACACTGTATCGGCAAAAAAATTAAAGTTCAACCCTACAAATCTTTTTGATGTTATGAAAACTACTAATGGCTCCGGTCACGAGCAGAATGTGACAAATCTGAATGTAGAAATTTCGTGTGTAAAAACATTTGGTGTTCAGTACAACCCTTCGGTCACTGCGCTCACCATCCCTGAGCTCAACAAGCTTTATCTGCGGGGAGTGGAGGCAAACGATGAAGCGGCTGTAAACGACGTGGCAGAAAAAAGCGCCAAAGCTGCACGGAGTAACAAATTTGATGGCATCGACGACAAAGTCACCCGCATCGCCAATGCTGTGCGTATTTGCGGAGCCACTCCCCAAACCCAGGATCAGGTTGAATCCATCGTGCGTGAGCTTAGAGCAAAACGGGCTACCGACAAACTCACTGACGAAGAAATTGCAGCCGAAAAAGCAAAAGGAAATGATGTCAAGCAAGTAACACTTCACCAGGGAACATACGACCGCAAGGTTATAAACTTTGGAAAACTGGCACAACTGCTGGTTAGCATTCCGCAATATAAGCCCAACGAACCGGAGCTCACCATAGAGGCTATTAATGCCGCGCACACCGAGTATAAAACATTAAACGACTCAGTAGTTACCTCATCGGCACTCTTCGAAGCTTCCGACATTGCACGCCGCGAAGTGCTTTATGCCGACAACACCGGCTTGGTAGACATTGCGCTGGCCGTAAAACAATATGTAAAATCTGTTTTTGGAGCCACATCCCCACAGTACAAACAAATAAGTAATATCCCATTTACACGTTCAAAATAAAATAACAATATCATACCCCATCCGGCAGACCGCTTCCAAGCAGTCTGTCGGATTTTTTTTGGGAAAGTTGATTTCACGGATAAGTTTAAACCTAAGTTCGGGATAAGCACAGATTCATCTTTATATACAATTGAATATTAAGGCATTTTGCACCTAATGATGATAATTAATACCTAATACTACAAATATTTGGGGACTCTGTTCCTCAAAAAGGTGCAGCACACCGGGCTATTTGTAGAAATTTAGTCAGGTACATAAATCGAAGGTGCAGCTGGAACATTCCGACTCGACGGAAGCACCGACATATTATTTATGCGAATCAGAAGTTGCACACATACACATTCTATTTATAATGAGTTATTTCCTGTAGGGAATACATATCAATAGAAAATGGAAACAGATATAACCAATTCCCCGTAGGGGATGAACAGGGTAAAATGTGAATGTCCTACGGACAATAAACAGGCACATCTGTTTATTCTATGGGTATATAAGTCCTACGGACTATTTTTTTCAACTACTGATTCGCATTATTTTCAGATATATCTGATAACCAAGCTGCATTATTAAATTGATTCTGCTTTTTCATTTATTACTTATCCCCAACTCAGGTTTATACTCCCCTGTTTATTGCTTATTCCGAACACAATTACAAAAAAGCACTTCAAATTCAACTACCTACACGCCCCGTTCAACCTTTTCCCTTTCCAATTGAGCATATCCCCTTCCCAGATTCAGATCAAAACGGTCGCACGGAGTACTTTCCCCTTTCAATCGGGTATTTTCTGCTTCCAATTTAGCAATGAGGCCGCCGGACTCAGTATTTTCGGCTTCCAATTGTATATTTGTTACTTCCAATTGTATATTTTTTCTTGCGGACTGAGTATTTTTTAGTTCCATTAGAGTATTTTTGCAATCCAATTCAGTATTGCTTAGGAACTTTTAATGGGGATATAGTTCCATTAGAGTATTTTTACATACCAAAAGAGTATTGTTTAAGGACTTTTTTGAGGGATATAGTTCCATTAATGTATTTTTGCATACCAATTGTATCAGAAAGCATTCCGATTAAGTAATGTTCAGTTCCATTTATGTATTTTTGCATCTAAATTTAGTAAGAGAACACATAAATTAAGACGGTGTTTACTTAAATTCAGTCAGTAAGCATGCAAGTTGAGAAATACGGCATTCCAATTATGCCAAAAGGCAACCGCATGGAGGGGAATTCCCGCCCGATTAAGTTAGGAGTGAGTCCGGTTAAGGAATACTTAATACCGGTTCTATCAAACAAGCTCCCAAATAGGCAACACCCCAAGCCAGCAAGAACTTCTCCACATTGCATAAAAAAAAGAGCCCGATCAATATGATCAAACTCTTTTTTCAAAACACCGAATGATGTTTACTTTATTATGATCAGGTCTCAGTATCGCATCCACACCCTTACTACCTTCCACTTACGACTTACTGCTTGCCACTTACTGCTATTTAAAACGATTGCATATCGCACAACCGTTTATAATACCCGTTCAGCGCTATCAGTTCCTCGTGTTTACCACGTTCCACTATTTTGCCTTCATGCATCACGCAAATCTCATCGGCACGTTTGATGGTCGACAAGCGGTGAGCCACCACCAGCGTAGTACGATTCAGCATCAGTTTTTCCAGCGCCTCTTGCACCATTTTCTCCGACTCGGTGTCCAATGCCGAAGTTGCTTCGTCCAGAATCAATATCGGAGGGTTTTTCAGTATGGCACGGGCTATACTCACCCGCTGACGTTGCCCGCCCGAAAGCTTACTTCCACGATCGCCAATGCTTGTTTCATAACCATTGTCCGTGCCCATAATAAACTCATGCGCATTGGCTATTTTGGCAGCTTCCATCACCTGTTCCAGTGTGGCATTATCCACCCCGAAAGCAATATTGTTGAAGAAAGTATCGTTAAACAAGATTGCTTCCTGATTCACGTTGCCCATCTGCGAACGGATGTCGTGCGTATTAAAGTCCTTTATATTCACACCATCCATTAGTATCTCTCCTCCCACCGGATCGTAGTACCTCGGCAACAGGTCTACCAGCGTCGATTTTCCCGAACCCGACTGACCCACCAGCGCCACCGTCTTACCCTTTGGCACCACCAGATTGATGTCTTGCAGCACCCAGTCTGTTTGGTATTTAAAACTCAGATTCCGGAACTCTATTTTGTCCGAAAAAGGCTGCATCACTTGCGGTTTTTCAGGCTCTGCAATGCTGTTTTCGCTCATCAAAATTTTATCCACACGTTCCAGTGAGGCCACCCCCTTCTGAATACTGTACGAAGCTTTCGACAGATCTTTGGCCGGAGCAATGATACTGTAAAAAATCACGATATAATAGATAAATTCGGAAGCCCCTATACTACTTTTATTGCTCAGAATAAGTGTTCCTCCAAACCATAGCAAAATAGCGATAACCACTGTACCAAGTAGTTCGCTTACCGGATGAGCCAGGTTATACCTACGATTCAAGCGATTAAAAGTTTTACGGAGCTTCTCGTTCAGCAGGCTGAAACGGGCTTCCAGTTTATGCTCGGCATTAAAAGCTTTCACCACACGCAGGCCGCCCAGCGTTTCCTCTATCTGCGAAAGCAGTTCGCCGGTTTGTTCTTGCCCCAGCGTCGATCTGCGTTTCAATGATTTGCCGATCTTACCTATCAACCAACCGCTGAAAGGCAACAGCACCAAAACAAACAGCGTCAACTCCCAACTCATATAAAACATTACGGCAAGATAACCCAGTATCAAAATCGGATTTTTAAACACCATATCCAACGAACTCATGATCGAAGCTTCCACCTCAGTCACATCACCCGTCATGCGCGACATAATGTCCCCTTTGCGTTCGGCAGTGAAAAAGCCGATAGGAAGACTGATAATCTTTTTATATAGTTGATTTCGTAAATCGCGTAATACTCCGGTACGAATTGGAATGACAAAATACGAACCCATATAAAATGTTCCGACTTTAAGCGATGTCATCACAATCAAGAAAGCACCCAAATAAAGCAATGCAGCACTGGGCCCTACAGAAGATATAAAATGCTGAAGGTAATAAGATAAATTATTTTTAACTGCATTGATAATTACTTTAATACTGTCGTGCGATGTCCAGCTTTGATAAACTGCTACACTTTGTTCTATTTTAAACAGCACATTCAGTACCGGCATAATTGCAGTATAAGAAAATAAGCTGAAAATCAATGTTAATAGATTAAACAGCAAGCTTAAGAAAACGTATTTCTTATAAGGCGGAATAAATCGCCTGAGAAGTGTTATAAATTTGAACATTCTTTTAGTTACAAGTTACAAGTTACGAGTTACAAGAAGTAACAGAAAACAAATAACGATTAATATCGCCGCACATACTGCCGGCTACTTACTACTTACTGCTTACCGCTTACTGCTAATTTAGACTCCTGTATAATTTCGTGGAGTAATGCGTTTCAATTCTTCTTTTACCGACTGACTAACATCCAGCGTTTCGATAAAATCACGAATAGACTTTTCGGTGATGCCTTCGTTGGTACGTGTCAGCGCCTTCAATGCTTCATAAGGCGACGGATAAGCTTCGCGACGCAGAATGGTTTGAATACCTTCGGCAACTACCGCCCAGGTATTATCCAAATCGCGGTAAATAGCTTTTTCATTCAACAGCAATTTACTCAAGCCTTTCAGAATACTTTGTGTAGCTATCATGGTATGAGCAAAAGGCACACCCACATTCCGAAGTACGGTACTATCAGTCAGATCACGTTGCAAGCGCGATATCGGCAACTTAGCCGACATAAATTCCAGCGAGGCATTAGCCAGCGCCAGGTTGCCTTCAGCATTTTCAAAGTCAATCGGATTTACTTTATGTGGCATGGCCGACGAACCTACTTCGCCTGCTTTAATCCGTTGTTTGAAATATTCCATCGACACATACGCCCATACATCCCGACAAAAGTCAATCAGAATAGTATTGATACGTTTCATGGCATCAAACTGCGATGCCAGATTATCGTAGTTGGATATTTGTGTTGTCCACTGTTCGCGATCCAGACCCAGTTTACCCGACACAAATTTATTTCCGAAGTTCTTCCAGTCAATGGCAGGGTAAGCCACCGTATGCGCGTTGAAGTTCCCGGTAGCACCACCAAATTTGGCAGAATTCGGAGTTTGTTTCAATATAGCCAGCTGTTGATTCAGGCGATTCACAAAAACCATCATCTCCTTGCCCAACCGGGTTGGCGAAGCGGGTTGCCCGTGAGTTTTAGCCAGCATCGACACATCACGCCATTCATCCACCAGGTGAGTTAGGGCTTTCAACAGTTCATCCATCTCAGGGTAATATACATCAGCCAACGCATCTTTTATGGAGCGGGGCACCGCCGTATTATTAATATCCTGCGACGTTAAACCAAAGTGAATAAATTCCTTGAATGCATGCAAGCCAAGTTCATCAAATTTCTCTTTTATAAAATACTCAATCGCTTTTACATCATGATTGGTTACTTTTTCAATATCTTTTACTTTCAAGGCATCTGCTTCCGAAAATTCTGTGCAGATAGCGCGTAATTTCGGAAAAACGGCCGCCGGAACTTGTTCCAGTTGTTTCAACGGTATTTCACATAAAGCTATAAAATATTCAACTTCAACCAAAACACGGTAACGCATCAAAGCATATTCCGAAAAATAAGCAGCGTAAGCTTCGGTTTTTGTACGGTAACGACCATCAATAGGAGAAATAGCGGTAAGAAGGGATAAATTCATGTCTTATTTTACATTTACAATTTCAAAAAACTTACGTCGGCTTGCATAAAACGGCTCTGGTTTCGGCCCCATTAACAGCAAAGCGCAACGACAACTGATTTTTTTAATAAACAGCTCTTTATTCTAAAAATCAAGGCGCAAAGTTAATCAATTCTGTCGGATTAGAAAAGTTTCCGACATTCCCTTGCAACACTGATTCTTTTTCGTTACTTTTGTTTCACAAATAAAACTAACAACACCTACTAACGCGGTGGTAATTCCCGTTACGCATTATTATTTTTGATAAAAAAACACAGAACAACATGAGATACGTAAGAATTCACAAGGAGGGTCGATTAATTTTAAGCACATTGGCTTTAGTCCTCTTATTCGTCAACTTGTATATTTACACTCATTTTACATTTGGATTATTGCCCATAATCAACTGCATTATTTCGGCTTTACTCCTGTTCTTCTTTGCCTATTTTTTCCGCAATCCTCCGCGCAAAGTGTATATCGATGACCCAAGTCTGGTGGTAGCTCCTGCCGATGGAACTATAGTGGTGGTTGAACCAACAGATGAGTTGGAATATTTTGGAGACAAACGTATTCAGGTCTCTATCTTCATGTCGGTTTTCAATGTACATGCCAACTGGTATCCGGTAAAAGGAACTGTTATCAAATCAGTTCACCATAGCGGACGACATATGGCAGCTTTTTTACCGAAATCTAGTCACGAAAACGAACGCTCTACCGTCGTACTCGAATCGGAAGGCAAAACCCAGATTCTTGTTCGCCAAATTGCAGGAGCATTAGCCCGCCGCATTGTAACCTATGCACATCCGGGTAAAAAATGTCATCTCAACGAACATCTGGGATTTATCAAATTCGGTTCCCGTGTCGATTTATTCTTCCCCGTTGGTACCGAAATTTTTGTACAAGTAGGCGACTCAACCACCGGTAACGAAACCATCATTGCCCGATTAAACGAAGATTAAATGACTCTGGAAGAAGCTCAAAAACAAGTCGACGAATGGATTAAAACCTACGGCGTTCGCTACTTCAGCGAGTTGACCAACATGGCCATTCTTACCGAAGAAGTGGGTGAACTTGCACGCGTCGTAAGCCGCACTTATGGCGATCAGTCTTTTAAAAAATCTGATTTAGATGCCAATCTGGCCGATGAAATGGCCGACGTACTTTGGGTACTCATTTGTATGGCCAACCAAACCGGTATTAACCTCACCGAAGCATTTGAAAAAAACATGCTAAAAAAAACAGACCGCGACAAAACTCGTCATCTGGAAAACGAAAAACTGAAATAAATAAACTGACCTTTATGCCCCTTCCAGGGGTTTGGGCCCATAACTCCAACCAATATGAGCAAATTTGACGACCTCTTTAAGCAATACAATTGCAATATAACCGACGAAAGTGTAAAACAAGACATAGATAAAATTCTGGCAAATCATTATGCCGAAAACGACAATGTAGAAGTGTACAAACAATGTCTGAGCCAGATTGACCTGACATCGCTAAACGGAACCGATACGCACGCCGAAATCATCGCTATGGTGGAAAAAGTAAATGGCTTCAAAGCCGTTTATCCTAAATTGCCTAATGTGGCTGCCATCTGCGTATATCCGGCTTTAGTTTCTGTGGTTAAAGAACACCTGACTGAAAATATCGGCATCGCCTCAGTAGCTGCCGGCTTTCCGGCTTCGCAAACCTTTATCGAAGTAAAAATTGCCGAAGTCGCCATGGCAGTGCTCGAAGGTGCTACAGAAATAGATGTTGTAATTTCTATCGGTAAATTTTTGGAAGGTAATTATGAAGAAGTTCACGAAGAAATAACCGAAATAAAATCTTCATGCCGCGACTCGCACTTAAAAGTTATTTTGGAAACCGGAGCGTTGAAATCGCCTTCAAATATCAAAAAAGCATCAATACTGGCTATGAATGCAGGTGCTGATTTCATCAAAACGTCAACCGGTAAAATTCCGGTAGCAGCAACCGTTGAGGCTACTTACGTAATGTGCCAAGCCATCAAAGAGTGGCACCAGAAAACAGGCGTAAAAGTGAGCTATAAACCTGCCGGAGGAATATCTACCACCGAAGATGCAATAAAACATTACACCATCGTGAAGGAAGTCTTGGGTAAAGACTGGTTGAACAATGCCATGTTCCGTTTCGGAGCAAGTCGTTTGGCAAACAACCTCTTGAGTTCTATTGAAGAAAAAGAAGTGAAATATTTCTAATCCCTAGATTTAGATCTTGCGCGACGCCGCATATTCAGCACTTAAAATAAGCGACCTCTTAACATCGCTATCTACAAAGCCATTGAGTTCATCGATGGCTTTCTTTTTGTATTTGTCCATTTGCGACAAGGCATAATCAACACCTCCGTTATCATGTGCAAATTGAGTTATCGCATGAATGTTTTCGGAAGTAAAATCTTTATTATCAATCATAGATAATACATGATCTCTTTCACTACCAACCGTATTGAGCAAAGCATAAATAAGGGGTAGCGTCACTTTTCCATCACGGATGTCGTTTCCGGTTGGCTTTCCTATTTGTATGTCTTCAAAATAATCAAAAATATCATCTTTTATCTGGAAACAAATGCCCAGATATTCGCCAAAATCACGAAGATGCGCCAACGACTTATTGTCCGCTTTCACCGACAAGCCACCAACTTCGGTGCACGTGGAGAACAGCAAAGCTGTTTTTTTTCTGATAATATTAAAATAATTGGCTTCCGAAGTTTTAGAAATCTGAGCATTCACCAATTGAAGTAATTCTCCGTCCGAAAGTTGCATACCAATATTCGCAATTGATTTTAAAATTGCCAGATCATTTGTTTTAGTAGCATAAACAAGTGCTTTAGATAAAATGTAATCCCCCGAAAGAATGGCTATCTTATTAGTCCAACGAGCATTTATCGAAGGCTTTCCACGGCGTTCCAGCGTATCATCCACCACATCATCGTGAATTAAACTGGCAGTATGTAACAATTCTAACGAAAGAGCCGAAACGATCGTTGCTTCATTCACCTCGCCGCACAATTTTGCCGACAGAAGCGCTAACATTGGACGTAATTGTTTTCCGCTTTTTTGGAGTACGTATTCATTTACAGACTCAAGCATTGGGTTATCCGTTTTGAGAGCCTCGGCAAATGTTTTCGCAAACGCCTGCATTTCATGGATAATTGGTTCTTTAATGTTTTCAATAAAGTTCATCTGAACATTCATATTGGTGTGTACTGCAAAAGTAAACAATTTTGCCGTTTGTTTAACTGTCAGGGTTTATTTCTGTGCAATTTTTAATTACTTTTACAGTCAAAACAAATTTTACGCTCAACCACTTTAGCCAGACCGTTTGTTTTTCTCAAACCTGTACTGCATTTGTAAATTATAGATTTCATGAAAAAGTTATTTTTGATTGATGCTTATGCCATCATATATAGATCCTACTATGCCTTTATCCGCAACCCTCGATTCAATTCTAAAGGGCTGAACACCTCAGCCATCTTTGGTTTTGTGAATACACTCGAGGATGTATTAAAACGCGAAAAACCGACTCATATTGCTGTTGCATTCGATCCAAAAGGAAAGACTTTTCGTCACGAAGCCTTCGAACAATACAAGGCGCAACGCGAAGCAACTCCCGAGGACATACGCTTGGCTGTGCCCATTATCAAAGATCTCATCAAAGCTTATAATATTCCGGCACTCGAAGTTGCAGGTTACGAAGCCGATGATGTAATCGGCACCATGGCTAAAAAAGCAGAGCAAGCCGGTTTTGAGGTTTTCATGCTCACGCCCGATAAAGATTACGGGCAATTAGTTTCCGACCACATCTTCATGTATCGTCCCAAACATACCGGAGGCTTTGAAATAATGGGACCAACGGAAGTAAAAGCCAAATATGATTTAGACAGCCACGAACAGGTAATCGATTTACTCGGGTTGATGGGCGATGCATCCGACAATATTCCGGGCTGCCCGGGTGTTGGTGAAAAAACCGCCGTAAAACTCCTGAAAGAATTCGGGAGTATTGATTCCTTACTTAACCGCACAAACGAGCTAAAAGGGGCTTTGAAAACAAAGATAGAAGAAAACAAAGAACAAATTATTTTCTCCCGATTTCTGGCCACCATCAAAATTGATGTTCCTATCGACTTTGATGAAAAAAGTCTGGAGATCGAGCCAAGAAATGAACCCGAGTTACGTGCTTTATTCGACGAACTGGAGTTCCGGACTATGTCCGCCAAGGTTGGAACTAATCCATTTTCGTCCCTTCCTCCCGATCAGTCACTGCCAAGCATCAGCTTTGCAAAAGCAAAAAAAAGTATGGGGCAAATGTCTTTGTTCGACGATTTCGAAGCTCCCGAAAAACTGGCCGAACCTGCTAAGCCTGTTGTTAGCCAACAGCCAGCTTCTTTGGATGAAAATTTCACAGGTCTGAGATCGATAAATGATACTCCTCACAACTATATACTTATCGACAATAAAATTAAGCGATCTAACCTGATTTCAAAGCTCTTTATCCAACAATCATTTTGCTTCGATACCGAAACAACAGGATTGAACATGTTCAGCTCTGATTTGGTAGGTCTTTCTTTTTCGTTTGTCGAAGGGGAAGCATATTATGTCTCGCTACCGACAAATAAAGCTGAAGCTCATGAAGTTTTACATGAGTTCAAAGCTGTATTCGAAAATAATCAGATTGAAAAGATTGGGCAAAACATAAAATTCGATCTTTTAATGCTCGCGCAATATGGCATCGATCTGAAGGGAAAATTATTTGACACCATGATTGCGCATTACTTGGTTCAACCAGAGTTGCGCCACGGAATGGATTATCTGGCCGAAATATACCTCAAATACCGAACCATCCATTTCGAAGATCTGGTTGGATCAAAAGGAAAAAATCAGGCCGATATTCGCTCAGTGGATATTCAGAAGCTATGCGATTATGCAGCCGAAGATGCGGATGTGACCTTTCGATTAAAACAAGTTCTGGAGAAAGAACTAAAATCCAATGGACTCGAAAATCTTTTCTACGAAATAGAAATGCCACTGATGCGTGTCTTAGCCATCATGGAACGAACCGGTGTACGGATTGACAGTGAGGCATTACGTCAGAGCTCTGAAATCCTGACGGAAGAAATGCTTAAGCTTGAAAAAGAAATTCATACGATTGCCGGCTTTGAGTTTAATGTAAGTTCTCCCATGCAGGTTGGCGAAATTTTGTTCGATCGATTAAAGCTGGATGATAAAGCCAAGAAGACAAAAACAGGACAATACTCCACATCAGAAGATGTATTGGAAAAAATCCGTTCGAAACACCCTATCATTGGCAAAATTTTAGATTATCGCGGACTGAAAAAGTTACTGAGTACCTATATCGATGCTTTGCCACAACTTATCAGTCCGGTTACAGGGAAAGTTCACACTTCCTACAACCAAACCGTGGCTGCTACCGGCCGGCTCAGTTCCACCAATCCGAATTTGCAGAACATTCCTATTCGCGATGCACAGGGCAAAGAAATTCGCAAGGCCTTTATTCCTGACGCCGACAGCGTCTTTCTCAGCGCAGATTATTCGCAGATCGAACTCCGGATTATGGCTCACCTAAGTGGAGATACTAATATGCTCGAAGCATTTAATAGTGGGCATGATATCCATACAGCTACCGCAGCAAAGATTTACAAGATTCCATTAGAAGAAGTCACTTCGGATATGCGCCGCAAAGCTAAGACAGCTAACTTCGGTATTATTTATGGTATTTCTGTATTCGGACTATCCGATCGGTTAGGTATTCCCAGGGCTGAAGCCAAAGAGCTAATTGACGGTTATTTCACCACTTACCCGGACGTAAAAAAATATATGGATACCAGTATTCAACGGGCTAAAGAAATGGGGTATGTAGAAACTTTATTTGGTCGCAAACGATTTTTGCCCGACATAAACTCACAAAATAGCATAGTCCGTGGCTTTGCCGAGCGAAATGCCATTAACGCTCCTATTCAGGGCACGGCTGCCGATATTATCAAAATAGCCATGGTTCGCATTCAGAAACGAATCGAAGACGAAGGTCTGCAAACCAAAATGACTATGCAGGTTCATGACGAATTGAACTTTACTGTTCCAAATTCCGAAATAAACAGAGCAAAAAAAATGGTAGTAGAAGAGATGGAAGATGCTATTAAACTACAAGTTCCGCTTATTGCCGATTGCGGCATTGGCTCTAACTGGCTGGAAGCTCATTAAGAAGAACTAAAGTTAAGTAGAATCAATGTCAACCCAATCTTCCAGATACATCATAAAAAAAGAATAGTAGCTTTAGCCTGAAAAAATAAAGCTACGACAAAAAAGCCCTTTTCCAATTGGAAAAGGGCTTCTGTATAATTCCAAGACGCAATTATGCTAATTTGTTCACATAAACAGCTAACTTCGATTTCAAGTTGCTTGCTTTGTTTTTATGTATAATATTACGTTTAGCCAACTTGTCCAACATAGCACTGATCTTTGGCAACATTTCTGTAGCTACAGTTTTGTCAGCAGTAATACGCAATTTACGCACAGCATTACGAGCTGTTTTTGCATAATAGCGGTTGTGCAATTTTTTCTTGTCAGCTTGACGTATTCTTTTAATCGATGATTTATGATTTGCCATCTCAATCTTTATTTTAGTCTTTAAATTTCGTATTCTTTTTGTAGTCCCTAGGGGAGTCGAACCCCTCTTTCCAGGATGAAAACCTGGCGTCCTAACCGATAGACGAAGGGACCATTAATGGTCATTGTAGCAGTGAGTAGTTGTTCTCAATTGCGGGTGCAAATATACGGCACTTTTTTGAATTGGCAATACCTTTCCAATAAATATTTATTTATTTCCCGTAATTTACTATTTATCAATGATTAGAAAGTTTCCAAGTAAAAACACTCATACATTCACAATCATTTTTCAAGCAATATTATTGCTATATTTGTAGTCTAAACAGATTTTTATGCAGATCAAAACCGCTGGAATTGTACTTCATTCTATAAAACACACCGACTCGTCAACCATCATTACGGTTTACACGCAACAATTCGGACGTATTTCCTACATGGTTCACGGCGTAAATAAAAAGAAGTCGATAGTCCGGGCGGCGTTTCTGCAACCTCTTTCGATCGTGGAAATGGTTGTCTTTCATTCACCAGGCAGAGAAATTCAACGAATAAAAGATATCAGAATGGAACACCCGTTTAGTGGTATTCCATTTAATCCGGTAAAAAACTCTTTAGCATTATTTCTATCCGAGGTTCTTTTCCGCACACTACGACAAACGGAACCGGATGAGAATTTGTTCTTGTTTCTTGAGAATTCTATTCAGCAGCTGGATTGCTGCGAGGAAGGAATAGCCAATTTTCATCTTATCTTTTTACTCAAGTTGACACGTTATTTAGGCTTCGAACCAAACCAGATAGAAGCAACCGGCAAGTATTTTGATTTAATGAACGGAGTTTTTCGGAATGAAAAACCGCTACACATCCATTTTTTGCAACCTGAAGTAACTACTGCTTTCAGTCAGGCATTGCAAGCCGACTTCACAAGCATGCATAAATTGATTTATACACGCGAGAATCGGGTTCTTTTGCTCAAAGGTATCATTGACTATTACCGACTACACATTCCCGAATTTCAGAAGCTACACTCGCTTGACGTATTACAGAGTTTATTTGATTAGAAGAGCAGAGTTATACTATTTGCTTTTAGCATGAACAATAACCGTCTCTCCTACTTTAATCTTGCCTCCTGAGTTTTTATTCCAGTCTTTTAAATCGTCTACAGTACATCCGTAGTCTTTTGCGATAGAATAATAAGATTCACCCGACTTTACCTTGTGCTGAATGCTTTTAGATTTAGTTTCCCGTTCGACTTTTGATGAGGAACTTTTTGATTTTTCAGAAGATTGAGTCAATTTTAATTCCTGCCCAAAGCGAATTTTTGAATCGGATAAATTGTTGAGCTTTTTCAATTCGTCAACAGAGAGATTGTTGTCCTTAGCAATACTGATAAGACTTTCACCCCGTTTGACTTTATGGTTTACAGTCATTCCTGACTCTTCCGACTTGTTGCTTTTCTTACCATCCTGCCTGGCTTCCTGTTTGTCCGCAACAAGATTTTTGGCCGGTTCTCCACCACCATGAGCAATCTTCAGTTCCTGTCCGGCACGAATTTTACCATTAGGAATATTATTGATTCTCATCAATTCCTCTACAGTGGTATTATTGTTTTTAGCAATCGTGATTAGACTTTCCCCTTTTTTTATTTTGTGAGTTATAGTTTTTTCTGCAGCCTCGGGTCTACTATTATTGGTCTTTTTATCTACTTTACTTTCTTGTCTTTCAGCAACAATGCTTTTAGTTGATTCACTGCTATTTTGAGCAATCTTTAATTCCTGACCGGCACGGATTTTACCATTAGGAATATTATTGATTCTCATCAATTCCTCTACAGTAGTATTGTTGTTTTTAGCAATCGTGATTAGACTCTCACCCTTTTTAATCTTGTGGGTTATGGTCTTTTCAGCAGCCTCGGGTTTACTATTATTGCCTTTTTTATCCGCTTTGCTTTCTTGTCTTTCGGCAATCTGACTTCTGGTTTTAGGTTCATCCCCACCTTGATTCAGCCTTAATTCCTGACCAACACGAAGCTTTCTATTAGAAAGATTATTGATTCTCATCAATTCATCAACAGGAATATCATATGATTTAGAGATGCTATATAATGATTCACCCGATACAACTTTGTGAGTTCCAGTTTTGCCCACAGTGGCTCTTTGCGGAACCTCTGCTTTTGCAACTTCATTTCTATTTGCCACAGGATCAGCTTGAGAGTTTACTTTAATTTCCTGTCCGGCATGAAGTTTTCCTTTGGGAAGATCATTAATTCTCTTCAATTCCGCTACCGAAGTATTGTATAATTTGGCGATGGTATAAAGCGATTCACCCTTTTTTACGATATGAGAGCCACCTCCAACCGGTTGCTTATTCGAAACATCCTGATCAGATCTGGAAGACTCATTTCTACTTGAGTTGGTCTTATTGTCTGCCAACCCTGAAGAATTATTTCCGGAACCTCCTCTTGATTCAACAGTAATTACTTCATCCTTTACTTTTAAGCGCTGTTTAAGACTTAGCTTATTTCCTGTTATTTTATTCTTTCGTTTTAATTCCTCGACTGTCATCCCATATTTCTGAGCAATTGACGAAAGTGTTTCACCTGATTTGACATGATGATATTCGGCTGGGATGACCTTTTTGGCTTGTCGAACCGGACTTTGTGCAACAGCAACAGTTTGTTGAACCGAAGCTTGCTGTGTTTGTTTCCGGACCTCCGGTTCATTTTTTGAACTTCTGAAATTCATTAATTTATGAACCACTTTTAAGATCGGATTGGCAGCTATTACGCGGCTTGCTTTTAAAAATCGTTTTGTGTAATATTCTTCTGACGAGTTGGAAATTGTAACGCCTTTATGAACTGCGGCATGGATAAATTCAAATTCACCATTTTCTTTAGCTGCAACAACAATGCCCACATGTCCAATCTGCTTACTTTTATGCCGACCGGAAAAAAAGACCAAATCACCTTTTTTCAATTGATTCCGATCGATAGATTCAAATTGCCGAGACTGATCAATCGAACACCGTTCTAGATTATATCCAAAATTTCGGTATACATAAGAAGTAAATCCAGAGCAATCGAACGAAGAAGTTCCTGTTGAACCATAGCGATAAGGAGTATTTAAAAATACTTTTCCATAATTAATGATCGAGTCGGATAAATCAACATGATCTCTGTTTATATAATTTGTTCGGATTGAGTCGGAAGAAGTTGATGCTAATGTTGCCGAATGCAGAATTGCGACCGGAAAAACTAGCAAAGAAAGTATGCTGATTGTAAGGTATTTGTATTTTGATAAAAACATAAGAAAACGAAACTTTTGATTGACTTCTTGCAAAGATATGATTTTTAGGATACAAATCAGGACACGTTTTCTCTTTTTAATAAAAAAAGTGATTCTTTTCAAAAACAGAATTTTCGCTCACATAAATGTACAAAATCCTTAAAATATTAATTTCGACTGAAGTTTTGCTACATCCAAACTCACATTCAAACCCATGACAATAGGAAGGTTGTAGTCTACGTGTCCTGCTGGAAAATTAAATAAAACCGGGTAATTATAGGCACTGACCGCTTCGGCAATAATTTCGGCAATGCTTTGTTTCATAAGAGGATCTTCGTCGCATTCTCCAAATTGCCCGACAACAAGTCCTGCAATTTCGGAAAGAACACCGCCTAAACGTAAATTTTGCATCATTCGGTCAATTTTATATGGTTTCTCGCCTACATCTTCGAGAAATAAGATATTATTTTTATACGATAAATCAAATTTTGTTCCTCTCAAACCCATCATCACCGCAAGATTTCCACCAATCAATTTGCCCTGAATCTTTCCCAGTCGATTCAATGGATGACTCTCTACCCTATAGGTGGGGAGTTTTCCGAATAGTATTTCTTTGAGGCGTTGAAGCTGATCGGCATCGGCAGGTAACTCGGCAAGGTATTTAGCCATCGGGCTGTGAAGGGATACGATGCCCAGATTAGTGATTGCATTGTGCAAAATCGTGATATCACTAAAACCGATCAGCCATTTAGGTGATTTCACAAATCCGGAAAAATCAATTTTATCTATAATCTGCGAAAGTCCATAACCGCCGCGGCTACATAGAACGGCTTTTACGCTCGGATCATCAAATGCTTGTTGTAAATCGGCGGCGCGTTGTGCTTTTGTTCCGGCAAAACGACCATATTCCGAACGGGCATATTGTCCTTCGGTAACCTGCAAGTCCCAGCTTGATAATGTTTTCTTTGCACCGTCAATATGTTCGGGAGAAATAACTCCTGAGGGAGAAATAATACGGATTTCGTCGTTTGGTTGTAAATATGGAGGAGTCATGTTTTTTAATTATGAGTTATAAGATTATGAGTTATGAATCAGGTAGATTTTAATCTTGCCTTCGTTGTTAGAATAGCACTTCGAATCATTTTTAATATTTCAATAGCGTCTTTATTTGCACTTTCAAATTCATTTGTATTTATATAGTTTGTCTCCAATGTCGTTTAGTTAAGCACACAGAATACACAGATTTTACAGAATATGTAAAGTTGATTTGATTATTATGTTTTTAATAATATCCATTTTAAATATAATTTATATTCTGTATTTCTTCGTCTAATCCGTGTATTCTGTGTGTGAATCCTTATCTAAACGACATTGAGTTTGTCTCTATTTATAACTAATACTTCAGCCACTTCCACATCTCTGTCCAGGTTATTTTTTTTCCGTACATCAGAATACCGGTGCGGTAAATTTTGCCGGCCATCCAGGTAGTGCCTATAAATGACAGAATCAGAATGGTGAGCGAAAGGATAATTTGCCAGACCGGAACATCAAACGGAAGACGTACCATCATTACTATGGGAGACGTGAACGGAATCATGGAACACCAGAAAGCCAGCGGACCATCGGGGTTTTGAGCAGCAAAGATACCTGCATAAATAGCAAAAATGATAGGTAACATAATGGGCAAGGAGAATTGCTGTGTATCGGTTTCATTATCTACAGCCGAGCCTACTGCCGCAAAAAGCGAAGCATACAACAGATATCCGCCGAGGAAGTACACTATGAACAAACCAATAATTTCGAAATAGTTCAACCCATTCAGGGCAACTAATAAAGTTTGCATCTGCGAAGGCATAGCAACATTAGCCGCAGGATGAACACCAACCTGCTGCATTTGCTGAAGCGAATTTACATCCAGACTGCCGCTTCCAAAAACAGAGCCAACTGCTGCCGCTATGATTCCGGTTAAGATTACCCACATCAAAAACTGAGTGAGCCCCACCATGGCAATGCCGATAATCTTACCCATCATCAATTCAACTGGTTTGACCGACGAAATCATCACTTCTACAATGCGATTTGTTTTTTCCTGCACTACACCGGTCATTACCTGTGCACCGTAAATAACAATGAACATATAGATGATAAAAGCAGTGATCATCCCGATGATGAGCGCCACCTCGGCCGAACCAACTTTCTCTTTACCATCTTCGCCCCACTTAATCGTTTTCAGATCAATGTTGGTATGCGATTTTTCCACCATCTCTTTCAGGTGCGGAATATTATAGGCCGCCAGCTTTTGTTCTTCCACATACTTATTCAGCAAACCAGTAATATAGGTTTTCAGCTCCATATTTACCTGTTTTTCGGAATAAAAAGTCACAGCCCGGGGATTATCCTTAAGATCGGCATCGATATAAAGCAGTCCGGCAAACTGATTACTTTCAGCATTTTCCTTTTTGAGTTTTTCCAGCGGGGCATCGACAAAAACAAAAGAATAAGCATCGTTACTTTTTAAAACATGAGTGTAAAGATGCGTTCTGTCGAGCACAGCGATACTTTTGACTTTATCGTCTTTAATACCGCCTAACCAAACAATCAGGGCTATCATTCCGGCAAAAAGCACAGGAGTTAAGAACGTAAGCAGGATAAATGATTTTTTCATTACCCGCGTTGTATATTCTCGTTTTATAATTAAATTTATTTTGCTCATAATAATTAATGATGAACCCCTAACCCCTAAAGGGGAACTAGGTTACTTTAGTATTGTATCTGTTTTATATAATACCTATTAATCGGTTGTATTGCATTTTCACCCCGCTCAAGCATTCAAGGTTCTTATCTTATTCCCCTTTAGGGGTTAGGGGTTCTTTTCTGTTACCGTTTTAATAAAAATATCGTTCATGCTGGGTAATAATTCTTCGAACGACAGGACTTCGGTGCAGTCAATGAGTTTCTTTAAAAGAGCATTATTGGTTTCGGAAGGATCTTTTTGCAAGATGGTTTCGAAGATGCCGTTTTTCTCTTTTTCCGAAATGAGTTTAATATCACCGCCATTTATTGCCGATCGCGACCCTACAACAAAGGTATTGGTGGCATGTGATGCTCTGATTTCGGAAACATTGCCCTGCAAAACAATGCGCGACTGATTGACCAGCGAAATGTTTTCGCAGAGATCTTCGACAGTTTCCATATTGTGTGTGGAGAAGATAATGGTGGCTCCTTTATCTCGAAGCTCAAGAATTTCGCGCTTCATAATGTCGGTATTTACCGGGTCAAAGCCGCTAAAAGGTTCGTCAAAAATAAGGAGCTTCGGTTGGTGCAGCACGGTGGTGATAAATTGCACCTTTTGCGCCATACCTTTGGATAGTTCTTCCACCTTTTTGTTCCACCAGGCCTCTATCTCAAATTTCTCAAACCAATACTTCAGAGCCTTCTGCGCATCGCTTTTGGTCATGCCGCGGAGCTGTGCCAGGTACAAAACCTGCTCGCCGACTTTCATCTTCTTGTATAGTCCGCGTTCTTCGGGCAAATAACCTATTTGTTGCACGTCAGCAGGAGTCATGCGTTTACCATTGAGTCGCACTTCACCGCTATCGGGAGCGGTTATGCAATTGATAATACGAATCAATGTGGTTTTCCCAGCACCGTTGGGACCCAACAGACCGTACACCGTATTTTCTTCTACCGTGAGACTTACGCCATCAAGCGCCCGATGACCGACATATTGTTTTACTACGTTTTCTACTTCTAAAAGAGTCATTATTGTTATTTGCTTCGCGTTAGTTACTTCGTGTTATTTATTTCATGTTATTGCTTCGCGTTAATCATCCAGACTTTATTGATGGTTATTTATAAGATTGATTTCGACAAAATAACTACGAATAACGCCGAAGGCAAATAACTATAAATAACGCGAAGCTTACATTTTTCCCTCATCAGCAAAGCTATAATACTGTCCTTTTGCAATGATGATATGATCGAGTAGGGTGATACCGATGGCTTCGCAGCCGGCTTTGATGCGACGGGTTATCACTTCGTCTTCGTGACTCGGACGGTTTTGCCCCGAAGGATGATTGTGTGCTACCACCACGGCCTGTGCCGATTTTTCCAAAGCCATTTTGAGCAACATCGGGATATCCACCACCGTCTGGCGACTTCCACCCTGCGTGAGTCGTTTTATCTCTATCACCTTATTAGCCCCGTTGAGTAAGCCAATCCAGAATTCTTCGTGCGGCAAGTCTAAAAGCTGCGGTTCAAAGAGATCGAAAAGGTCGGCACTGGTGGTGATCTTCTTCCGTTCAAGCACTTCGCCTGTTTTGCGCCGCTTGCCAATTTCCAATGCCGCTTTGATGGTGATGGCTTTGGCTTCGCCTATACCCTTAAAGCGCTTACAAAGATCGGCAATGCTTAGTTGCGCCAGCTCGTTGATATTATCCTGACACTCGTGCATGATGCGCCGCGAGAGTTCTACGGCCGACTCATCGCGGTTGCCCGAACCAATGAGTATGGCCAAAAGCTCGGCATCCGAAAGACTTTGGGGGCCTTTTCGGAGCATTTTTTCGCGCGGACGGTCGTCTTCTGCCCACTCACGAATCGTCAATCGTTTATCGTCGGTTAGCATGCCCCAAAAATACGAATAATTTTCTTTTTCACAAGCTTAGTGCAAAAAGATATCGCAAGGAGCTTTGGATACAAAATACGCAACACTCGCAAACAGCACAATTCCTTTCAATGAAGACTTTTGGAGTTCCGTTGGAGTTTCTCAGTAAGACGTACAGTGGAAAAAATAGAAAGGTGATTTTAGCAGATCATTTTCTTTTAAATAGATTACGTTGCTGGAGGAGGGATTATAACCGTCGTCGATGAGAACCACAAACGAATCGGGCTTGAGAGCCACAGCCAACTCGCCATTCCGAATATTCAACCCGATACTCTTGCTCTTTAAAGATTCAAGCGTGGCACCTGGCTTATCGTATTCCAGCTTTTTTACGATATAGAGCTTGCCCGAATAAGGCGTGTACACCCGCTTGGTTGTATCGATAACAGGCATACAGTCGCCACTACCCGAATAAACTTTGGCAATTATTCCCGTTTTTATATCGGCACCATCGGGCTGACAAGAAAACAGCAGGCAGAGCATGCCGGAAAAAATTGATCCTACTGTTATATATCTTTTCATACTTATTCTGTAATAGTTCTATACTATCTTTCAGATGCAAATCATTGCATATCCGTTGCATCGGTCATTTAAATGATAATGGGACAATAACTATATCGTTGCTCCTAACAGGCCGCTCCTCCGGAGCTTAGGGATCCCTCCACATTCATTTCTACAAACAGAATGCTCCTACAGAGCAATATTGCTTTTGTGATTTGTCAATTATGAACTAACGCTATATGAGCGTATAGTTTATTACGCTTCTGCTGATTTTGCACACCTTTAATGAGTCCGCAGCTCCGTAGGAGCATTCTGTTTGTAGCCCTGCGCCATTCCAAATTTCCCTAAGCTCCGGAGGAGCGGCCTGTTTGCAGCTACATCCATTCCAATTGGATGGCTATTTATTATAAAAAACCTGTTGTAAAACATAAATTTTCGCATAAAAAAACTTATTAAAACACTTGTAAATATCAAATCTACCCGATAACTTTGCTGCACTTAAATCGTAAACACATAAAAACAAGCGTTCTATAGCGATAAATATAGGTCGTACGTGTACGACAAACCAAGCGAAGCAATAAAATGCCGAAAATCTATGGATGATCAGCCCCACGAAGCAATAAAATGGCAGGAATCCCTGGCTGAATGAGCAAACGAGCAAGAAAATGGGTAAGAATCCTTGGATTATCGGGCAAACGAGTAATAAAGTGCTGAAAATCCTTGGATGAATGGGCAAATGAGCAATAAAACGCTGAGAATCCCTGGCTGATTAGTCCAACGACCCATAAAGTGCCCAAAATCCTTGGATGCTGAGCTGAACGAGGCGATGAATAGCCCAAAATCCCCGGATGCCGACAGGGACACTTCGTTTTTTAATCAGAATTCGTATTAATCCCGAATATATCTGTCAATTTATTAACCATTAATGTTTTATTACGTATGAAAATTAAAGATTTTAGTTTGACTCGCCTTCACGATGAAGAGCATTTCCAATTTTTTACTTCTTTCCGTGATTTAGTTTTAGTTTTTGGTGCAGTGGTGCTTAAAATTGAATTATTGTTTAACCTCTTTTTGGCAGCTTATGCCAATGAGTTGGTGGCACTCGATGTGGTCCGAAGAAGTTCCATATCCGACGACCTGAAAGATTCAGACAAAGAACGCGACGAGGTGTTCCGCGGCATGTGTGATGCCGTGAAATCGGGTCTGAATTATTATGATCCCGATGTACGCGTAAGCGCCAAACGCCTGCAAATAGTGCTGGATACTTATGGTAATCTGGCTATTAAGCCCTACGAGGCCGAAACCGGTGGACTGAACAGTTTGATTCACGACTTCACTACCACCTATGCTGCCGATGTGGCCAAAGTGCTACTCACCGGATGGACTACAGAACTACAGGCTAAAAACAAGGCTTTCGACGACCTGAAAAATAGCCGTTATTCCGAGGAAGCCGTCAAGACCCTCTTACGCATGAAGCAAGAGCGCCATAAAACAGATGACATCTACCATCAGATAACGGAACGGCTCAATGCACTGATCATCGTGGAAGGCGAAGCTGCTTATCTTCCTTTTGTAAACGAGCTGAATAAGCGCATCGAAGGATACGATAACACCATCGCCATCCGACGAGGAAAATCAAAAAAGTCGACCGACACACCTGACGAAGCTAAATAAAAAAGAGCAAGAGCGCGAAACCGGAGTTCGCGCTCTTGCTCTTTTTTCTGAAATATATTTTATCAAAATCAGTTGGAATCGAGAAGAAGTATTAACTTTGATGGGTGAAAAAATAAAAAAAAGAAGTACCTGAAGTCGCCTTGCCTGGGTTAATGAAATAAGGTAATTGCATTTGGGCACGGTAGGAGAGCTGAAGAAAAACAGAAATAAACTAATAATAAATGCCAACAACAGTTCAAGAATTATTTAGTAAGTTTGACATTTTGGACTTCCAGAAGGTTCAGTGGGGAGCTAATTTCAAAGAAAACAAGCAAGGAGTTTATGTTGTTTCGACAAGCAGTGATCCGTATAAACATCTGGGAATTTCAGAGAACCCAAACTTTGACGAACAGCAAATTCAATTATGGATTAATAAAGTAGAAGACTTTCTGGTTGATAATAATCCAGCAACTTTGACTAATGTAAAAAATCGTCTTGCTGGGTTTTGGTTACCAGATGAGAGTATTTTGTACATTGGTAAGGCAACGACACGAAAAAATGGGAGTGGAATTAGCAAACGAATCAGAGAGTATTTTTCAACTACTATTGGTGATGGTGGACCTCATTCAGGCGGGCAGTGGTTAAGTCTCTAGAGAACTTAAATACACTCACTGTTTATTATGGACTTTGTGACGATCCGAATGAAATCGAGGTCCAAATGCTACAATTTTTTATGTGCAATGTAAGTAAAACTACATTGGAAGGACTTTATGATAAAAGATTATCAATTCCATTTGCAAACATTAAAGTTACCAGAAATAAAAGTCATGGGTTTAAAAACCAACGGCTTTAATTGTGCCTCTAATAAATAATTAAATTTGAAGTATTATGAAGTATAAATGGAATAATAAGGAATATGAAATTAAATCATGGCTTATATTCTTTTGGGCATTTTTATTACTATCTGGCATTGGTAAATGCGCAATGAAAAAAGATGCAAATGGAACAAAAACATATGAGCAAAGCGACAGAACAGAAACATATTACTATGATGAAAATGGGAATGTATCAAAGAGATAAACTAATTATAGAGATGGAAGGCCAACGGAAATAAGAGAATATAAATAATTAATGCAAGGGTTATGCTTAGATTCTTAAATAACTAACGGGTGTTTCAAAGCAATTTGAAACACCCGTTAGTTTATACCAATAGCTCAACCTATTCAGAGCTCTTTTACTTTAAACGGATTGTAGGAAATCTGTTTGTCGAACACATCGGTACGTTCAAACTGCTTTACCTTCCGCACAACAAAGTTGGTGAGTGGCAAAGCAATAATTTCATAGGCGGTTTTCAGGGTCGTTTGCGTAACGATAAGTGTCAACAGCGCGTGGTGAGGAAGTATGCCCGAGAAAGCAATGGTGAAAAACACCAGTGAGTCGGCTCCTTCACCCACAATGGTAGATGCCACTGCACGTACCGAGAAATGCCGTCCGCGTTGCATAATCTTCATTTTACTCATCACATACGCATTGAGAAACGACCCGAAAAGAAAAGCTATAAAGCTGGCCACTACAATGCGCTCGGCACCCTGCAGCACCGTAGCAAAAGCTTGCTGATTGGCAAAATGAGGCGAAGCCGGTGCCCAAATGCTGATTCGAAACACAAGCACCGTAAGGAAATTCATAAAGAATCCCGTCCAGATAATCAGGCGCATCTTGCGGTAGCCCCACACCTCGGCTATCAGGTCATTCAGAATATAGGTAATGGGGAAAATAAGTACTCCGGCGGTAAGATCGAATCCGGAGACCGTAAATAGTTTTTGTCCTACAATGTTGGCAATAATAAGACAAACGGTAAATAGCAGCCCACACATCATGTAGACAACCGACACTTGTTTTTTCATTTTTCTTGTTTTATCGTGGTTTTCAAGTACACGTTTATTAATAATGGGTGCAAAGATATGCCATTTCGACGAATAAACCGACCTCGGTGAAAAACTATTTATTGAGCTTGTATCAAAAGCACGCAAATAACGCAAATGCCACAAATTTTCGCAAATCTGATTTGGAAATCAGAATATTATTTACCGAATTTCAATTCTGTACAATTGCGATAATTTGCGCATTTTGGTCATTTACGTTCTAAAAAGACTCTTGATACAGCCCCTACATATAAATAGTTACGAACTGCAAGATTGTTTAGACGCGAAGCATAAGATGCTGTTTTACACCTTACGGATCAGCTCTTTCATAATAAGCGTCATAAGTGGCTGCACCGAGTTGCCTATTTCCTGTACCTCTTCGTGGCTTACTTCCACTATTTTTCCGGGAACACCCAGATCGGTCACAATAGAAATACCAAAACATTTCAGACCGGCGTGATTGGCCACAATCACCTCGGGTACCGTGCTCATACCCACAGCGTCGCCACCAATGGTACGGAAGTAACGATATTCGGCAGGAGTCTCAAAGGTTGGTCCGGTAGTACCCACGTACACGCCTTCCACCACTTTAATTTTGTGCTCGGCAGCAATTTGTTTTGCTTTCGCAATCAAGTCCTTCGAATAAGCTTCGCTCATATCGGGGAAACGCGTACCCAGCTCGGGGAAGTTTTTGCCCCGCAGCGGATGTTCGGGAAAAAGGTTGATATGATCGGTAATAATCATCAAATCGCCAATCTCAAAATCGGGGTTTACCCCACCTGACGCATTCGACACCAAAAGGGTTTCAATGCCCAATGCCTTCATCACGCGTACCGGAAAGGTTACGGCCTTCATATCGTAACCTTCGTAATAATGAAAACGACCCTGCATAGCCAGCACATCTACATCGCCAAGCTTACCTACAATAAGCTTTCCGCTATGACCTTCAACAGTCGAAACAGGGAAATTAGGGATTATCTCATAAGGTATTTCTGTTTTATCGGTAATCTGTGTCACCAGGTTTCCAAGTCCGGTACCAAGAATGATTCCGGTTTTAGGGCTCGATGAAATTTTGGACCGTAGGAAATCAGCTGTTTCTTGAATTTTCAACAACATAGTTCTTAATTTTTTGAATAAATAATGGTTCTTGATTATGTAATATTTTTACGCGTATCGGCAACGCGAAAGTGCGCGACTTGAGTTCGTCCGGAAAGTTCGGATTCGACTGCAGCCGCGCTGCATCTTTTTCGGTTACCAACAGTATTTTGTCCGATGTAGTAATTGCTTCGAAGGTTTTGCTAATCAGCCCAAAATCTTTCGACTGAAAAGCATGATGATCGGCAAAAAACAAGGTTTTAATAGTCTGCGTGTAATCTGCCAGATAATCTACAATCTGCCCTGGCGACACGATGCCCGCCACCAGCAACACACCGGCTTGCGATTGTTTTAGTCTGTCTACCGTCCAGTTTTCGGGTTCTGCATGAAGGAAAACTGGACGGAGTTCGTCATAAACATAGCTGGAAAAAAACACCGACTGATGTGTTTGAGGATTCAGCTCCATTTCTATCAACCGCATATCGATGGGCGGTAAGTCTACCGGACATTTGGTAACCACAATTAAATCGGCCCGTTTGCTTCCAGCTCTCGACTCGCGCAGCCGACCGTAAGGCAGTAAACTATCGCGGGTATATAAATTAGAAAAATCGGTTAGTAAAATGGAAAAACCTGCCTGAATATAACGATGCTGAAAAGCGTCATCCAAGACAACCAGTTGCAGATCTGGCACCAGTTCCTGCAGTTTCGACACGCCGTGCACCCGCTTCTCATCCACGGCCACCGTTACCTGGGGAAATTTCTGAAAAATTTGAAACGGCTCGTCACCCAGCGTCCGGCTACTTGCCTTTTCGTCGGCCAGATAAAATCCTCGTGTTTTGCGTTTATATCCGCGGCTCAGCATGGCCGGTTTCCACTCATCTTGCAAGGCCGAAAGTACAAATTCGGTATGCGGAGTTTTTCCGGTACCTCCCACAGCCAGATTACCTATGGAGATAACAGGAATATCGAAAGAACGGGATTTAATCAGCTCGTTATTAAAAAGCCAGTTACGAACCCCAGTCACTATCCGGAAAAATAGCGAAAAGGGGAGAAGGATAATATGTTTTACAGGAGCTGCCAAACAGTAGTGTTATTTCTAAAAAAATAAAGTGAATAGCAAAGATACAATTTTTCTTTAGTGCAACAACCGAACAGCAATTCTTTTGTAAAAAAGCAAATAGGAACCCGGGCTTTTAAGGCACAGGGTCATAACCGCTCCCACCCCACGGATGACAACTGGCAATGCGCTTAATGGAAAGCCAGCCACCCTTAATGATGCCATGTTTTTTCACAGCCTCGATGGTATATTGAGAGCATGTAGGAGTATACCGGCACCGCGGCGGCAGAAGCGGCGATAAGCTGTACCGATAAAAATACACAGGAAGTAGAACAATAAACTGAAAAATCTTTTTCATAGACCTGTAGTTTATAAATTGCCTGAAATTGCCTGATCAATTGGATCTGACTCTGCTGGGCTTGCAGGGACAATCTTATCCATTAAGCGCTGCAGAGCTACTTTCATCTTTTTTTCTACGGCTATAAAATCAAGCTCATCGTCCGACACATAATTAAATGCAATGTGCACCTGCAAATCATTTTCTTTCAGCAATGCAACGAGCGGTTGTTTATTAAGCCGATAAGCTTCGCGCATTAAGCGCTTCAGCCTATTCCGTTTCACGGCTCTTTTAAACCGTTTTTTCGGCACACTCACCATCACCGACGCAAATTCTACATCCTTTTTGGGTGCAATCAGATACACCACTCGCAATGGATAAGCAATAAATGCATCACCCCGTGTAAAGAGCTGCCCAATACGTTTGTCTCCGCATAAGTGTTCTGATTTTGGAAATGAATTTGGATGGTTCATGGTTTAAAATAAACTATCCCAAAAGTACGGAAAATCTTCGATACTTTTGGGATAGCTAAGTTTTTACAGGATGAATTTACTTCTTTCCTTTTTTATTATTTTCCTTTAAAAAGTTTTCTAGAGCCATAGTCATCGACGGCATTCCAGGAAGCGGAGCTTCAATGTCCAGTCGTAGCCCAGCATCACGAACCGCTTGAGCCGTTGTAGCTCCGAAACATCCAATCTGAATATCGCCCTGGACAAAATCAGGAAAATTTTTCACCAAAGAACTAATTCCAACCGGACTGAAAAACAACAGCATGTCATAATTAAATTCTTCGTTCGGACCAAAGTCATTACTTACCGTTTTGTACATAATTGCCTGGTTGTACGTAATCTTAGATTTCTCCAGCGTGGTCAAGGTATCTTCATTCTGCACATCGGAAGTGATAAACAAGTATTTTTCTTCTACATGTTTATTCAAAATCGTAACTAAATCAATTAACTTACCTGTAGCACCAAAGAACACTTTACGCTTGCGGTAATGAATATAGCGTTGGAGGTATAGAGCAACGGATTCTGAAACACAGAAATATTTCATCGTTTCAGGAATTGTAATACGCAACTCTTCGCACAACCGAAAAAAATGGTCAATCCCGTGACGGGCATTAAAAATAATAGCCGTATGATCTAAAATGGATATACGTTGAGTTCTGAACTCTTTTGCTGGAACCGGCTCAACCTTAATAAATGGGCGAAAATCAATTTTGACACTATACTTTTCGCTAATATCAAAATATGGCGATTTTTCAGTTGTCGGCTGAGGTTGCGACACAAGTATCTTCTTTATTTTCAAAACAATAACGTTTAAATTTAAACAATCTTTAATACGAATTGATACACCTGATATAGAAGAACAAGGGGTAAAATTTCGAGGGTGCAAAGATACAACAATATATAAAAAGAAGCTACAATTTTATGCAAAAATATTTGAAATAGTTTAATTATGACAAGAATACATGCAATTAAGCAAACACTCAGACTCACAATCTCAATAAATCCAGCATAATGATTCGGAATATAAATTTGCAAAATCAATAACGGGTATAAAAGGATCCCCAGGAATGATACAACATTCAGATAACTCTCTTTAGCCATCCTCAAACTAAGCGGAGAAAGGAAAATATAGCCAACAAGATTGAAAGACAAATATTTTAAAATAACAAAAAGAGTGGTGGCTACAAAAAAACAACCATATTCCTTCAACAAGAAAGGACTCCCAGGTTTATATGAAATCAGATAAGCATAAAGGCTTAGAACGCCGATGGTAAATATTATCAGAAAAAACCGAAACCGGAAATCATTCACAGTAGCCTTGCTAAAAATACTCGATCGTTCTTTTACCTGAAAAAATGTCTTTATAGTTTCAGTTATGTAACCAGAAGATTGTGAAACAGCATAAACAAAAAGAAAAAAGAAACCGAGCAAAACCAAAAATACCCAACTTTCAGTTTGAGGGAGTGAAGGATGCGGAATGCCAATAAAGCCTCGTGGAATTTGAGCAATTGCTTTCAACGAATCAGCTACGTTTAACGAATCTACCTTTGCCAGCGAGTCCAATCGAGCCAATGAATCAGGAAAAACCTTTGTACTATCGCTTAGTGTTTGTATCGTATCAGGCTGAAGCATATATATTTTTTAAAGTGCAGCAAAAGCACGGGCATTAGAATTCCAGACAACTGCATTTTGAATTGCAGGCAAAACTTCTTCAGGAGTTTCCACCACTTCCCACATTTGGCGATGTTCGTTCCGCATAAAATGCTCATCAACTGTCCTATTCAACAGGGCTATCAAATCATCATAATAACCTTCGAGATTCACTATAACGATTGGCTTAGTAAAAATACCTAGTTTTTTCCAGGTTATTACTTCCAGTAATTCCTCCAAAGTGCCACAACCTCCAGGCAAAGCCACAACAGCGTCGGCCATCATAGCCATTTTTTCTTTTCGTTCATGCATCGTTTCCACCAAAATAAGCTCTGTCAAATTGGTATGATTCCATTCCACTTCACACATAAAACGGGGAATAATTCCGATAACTCTTCCACCCGCATCCAAAGCACTATCAGCTAATTGTCCCATAAGTCCATTTGAGCCTCCGCCATACACAACAGTAAGTTGTGCACCAGCCAAAATTTTGGCTAATCGGGTAGTAGCATCAAAATAACTCGACTTTATTTGAGTGCTTGAGGCACAATAGACACAAATGTTTTGCATAAAATGAAAAAATGAATTTATCTATTCTAAAATTAAATGCAAAAATACTGTTTTCTTTCCGTATTTTTGAATTGAATTTCAAAAATACGGAAAAATGATATTGGTAACTGGAGCCACCGGCCTTGTGGGAGGAAACTTATGCTGGCATTTATTGCAAAAAAATGAGCACATAACGGCTATTTACCGCTCGTCAAGCAATTTAAAAGCATTAAATACAATTTTCAGTTTTTACACATCAGAGCCAGAAAAATATACGGCAAGAATAAACTGGAAGCAGGCCGATATCCTCGATATCAACTCCATCCGAGAAGCGATGGAAGGGGTAACAACAATTTATCATTGCGCAGCAATGGTATCACTCGGAAATAGTACTGATATACTAATGGATACCAATGTAGTCGGGACACGAAATATTGTCGAACTATCAATTGAAGCAGGCATTCAGAAATTATGTTTTGTCAGCTCCATTGCTGCTTGCGGCAAAGAAGACAAAAATAAAATGATAGATGAAAGTTCAAAGTGGGTTGAAAGTCCAAACAGATCATTATATTCCCAAAGTAAATATTATTCAGAACAAGAAGTTTGGAAAGGTATTCGTCAGGGATTAAAAGCTATAATTGTCAATCCGGGTGTCATTTTGGGAGTTTCAACAAATAACAGCGGAAGCTCTCAACTATTTTCTCAAGTTCAAAAGGGTTTACAGTTTTACACTAACGGAGGTAGTGGTTATGTTGCCGTTCAAGATGTAGTAAGAGCAATGATTCAACTCTGTAATTCCGACATATCGGGCGAACAATTTATTCTGGTTGCCGAAAACTGTTCGAATAAAGACATTCTCAGTTGGATGGCCGATGGATTTGGAAAACGTCGACCATTTATACCAATAGGAAGAAAACTACTTTGGACTATTGGCCTGATTTCAGAAATATTGGGGAAGATATTTCGTTTTAAGCCATTACTGGATCGCGGAACCGCCCGATCTGCCACTAGTCGCGAATTTTATTCGAATAAAAAGATAAAGCAATCAATCAATTTTGAATTTACACCCATCTCAAAATGCATTGAGAATGTGTGTAAATTTCAATTGAAGAGAACGAATTAAGATATATTCCCGATTTTAGTTGTTTGTTCCTGAAGAATTTCTTTAAAACTATTCAGAAACAAGTTTGCATCTGACTTTGACAAACACAAAGGAGGTAATAACCGAATGATATTAGTACCACTGGCTCCGGTAAATATCTTTTTTTCAAACAACAAACGATTACGAATTTCCTTTATTGGTTGTTCAAATTCAATTCCGATCATCAATCCCTGACCTCTGACTTCTTTTATTCCTGGAATTTTATTCAGCTCTTCAATCAGGTAATTTCCTATTTTTTCAGCATTTTCTATCAAATGCTCTACTTTAATAATATCGAGCACTGCAATAGCCGCAGTACAGGCCAAATGACTACCACCAAAAGTAGTTCCAAGCATTCCGAACGAAGGTTCAAATATAGGGCTGATCAGCACACCTCCTATCGGAAAACCGTTCCCCATTCCTTTGGCGACAGTAATTAAGTCTGGACGAATCCCGGCATACTGATGTGCAAAGAACTTTCCACTACGTCCATAGCCCGACTGAACTTCGTCCAGTATCAACATAGTTCCCGTAGCTTTACACTCTTCACTCAACGCTTTCAAGAACTCAATTTCAGGAATACGAATGCCACCGACCCCTTGAATTCCTTCCAGAATTACAGCACAAACATCTTTCTTTTTCAACGATTTGCGTACAGCATCTATATCATTCAAAGCAAGAAACTCAATGTCGAATCCCTCATTTATCGGTGCAACAATTTTAGGATTATCGGTTGTTCGAACTGCGGCCGATGTACGCCCATGAAAACTTTTATTGAAAGCAACAACTTTACTACGGCCTGTATGAAATGAAGCTAATTTCAATGCATTCTCATTAGCTTCGGCCCCCGAATTAATCAAGAACAAAGAATAATCATCGTATCCTGATATTTTACCCAATTTTTCAGCAAGTTCTACCTGCAATTTATTTTGAACCGAGTTAGAATAGAAAACCAGATGTTCCAATTGTTGAGTTAACTTTTGAACATAATACGGATGCGAATGACCAATAGATATTACGGCATGTCCACCATATAAATCAAGGTATTCAATTCCATGATTATCGTACGTTCTACATCCTATTCCTTTTGCAATCTCGATATCAAAAAGAGGATAAACATTAAATAAATTCATATATTCGTAAGTGTTTTATATTACCTAATTTTCAATTAATAAGAATTTTGCATTAATTCTACAAGCTTGAAAATTTAATACAAATGTAATTCAAAATTTAGAGACACTCAAATAAATACATTTAAAAAAAATAATGTAATTTTACACCGGTTTTATGCAAAACTTTTTCAATTAAAAACATGCACGCACATGGACAAACAAGTAACAATTTATTGTAAAAACACGAAATCATATCATACCTATCCGCTAGGAATATCATTGACTGAAATTTACCAAGACTTAAACATTCAATTGAAGTATCCTGTAATGGCTGCACGGGTCAATTACAAAGTAGAAGATTTAAATTTTCTGATATACAAACCAAAGGATATTGAATTCATCGATTTAGGAACTTCATCAGGCATGCGCGTTTACGTCAGAACATTAAGCATGGTTTTGGCAAAAGCTATTTCCGAATTATTCCCCGAAGCCATTCTTCGGATTGAGCATCCCATATCTAAAGGCTATTATTGCAAATTAGACAATCTGGGTCAGTCAATAACGCCTGAAATTATATCACAGATTAAAGGACGCATCAACCTTATAATCTCTCAGAAGAAAAAAATTGTTTGCGAAGAGAAGCAAACAAAAGAAGTAAGAGAGCTATTTATAAACAAAGAACATCAAACTGATAAGATTGCACTTTTTGAAACCCTTGGAAATCCGTATTTTCGTTATTTCAGAATTGACGATTACATTGATTATTATAATGGGGTCCTTTTGCCATCAACTGATTATCTTGAAATTTATGATTTAATCCCATATTACGATGGATTATTACTCCGGGTTCCGAGTCGCGAGAATCCTATTGAATTGGAGGATGTTATTTTATCTCCAAAAATGTACGATATTTTCAAAGAGTACGTCGGTTGGAATAAAATTATGAAGATAAACAATGTTGGAGAGTTCAATATTGCTTGCCAAAACAATCAATCTTTTAATATGATTAAAGTTTCAGAAGCTTTACATGAAAAGAAAGTTGCTTCAATTGCCGACATGATCTCTCAACGAACTGAAAAAGTGCGTTTTGTTCTTATATCAGGGCCTTCCTCATCAGGGAAAACAACTTTCAGCAAGCGGCTTTCTATCCAACTAATTGTTAGCGGATTAAAACCGGTCGTAATATCTCTCGACAATTATTTTGTCGACAGGGATGAAACTCCCCGCGATGAAAATGGAGAACTTGATTTCGAACATCTTCATGCATTAGACTTAGCTCTTTTCAATCAAAATCTAAGACAGCTTCTTAATGGAGAAGAAATTGATATCCCATTTTTCAATTTTGAAGATGGCAAACGATATTACAAAGGCGAAAAGCTGAAACTAAACGAAGACAGCATTTTAATCATGGAAGGAATCCATGCTTTAAACCCCGAATTGATACAAGACATACCCGTCAACACAACGTTTAAAATTTATGTTTCAGCGCTTACCACCATTTCTATTGACAACCACAACTGGATTCCAACCACCGACACCCGATTGCTTCGCAGAATAATTCGGGATTACCGTTTTCGGAACTATTCTGCACGGGAAACTATTGGACGTTGGTCAAGTGTACGCAGAGGTGAAGAAAAATGGATATTCCCCTATCAGGAAAATGCCGATGTACTGTTCAACTCGGCACTTCTATTCGAGTTGGCTGTTTTGAAAAGGCATGCAGAACCGATTTTAGCCGAAGTTCCAAAATACTGCGACGAATACACAGAGACTCACCGTCTAATAAAATTTTTAAACTACTTCGTTCCGATTTTAGATAGGGAAATTCCGCCAACATCGCTGTTGCGGGAGTTTGTTGGTGGAAGTAGTTTTAGATATTGACAAGCTAAAAAGGTTCATGTTTAAACGAACGGAATCATCTATCGTTAAGTTTTATTTAACGTATGCATTTGCAATAAATCTATTGAAATGAGATCTCTATCGACCAGCTATAGAAAACACTTCATTAAGTTTGTCGCTTTTAATGGAAAAAAACAGCATTATTTCTTTTGCTTACCTTTCTACTCTTATTTGATATTAGAGTTCAGAAAAGGACCGGCATAATAAGAGAAAGAAATGAAGACATAATAATTTTGTCACTGGGATCAGAATACTGTTTTCAGACACAAAAGAGTCGCCCATTACACAAAGCGTTTTAAACAGTTATCTTCAGTCAAATTTAAAAACAGGGATGGGAGAACATCAAAAAAAGGGAAACAAAACATCACGCTTTGCTTCCCTTGCCATTATTAAATAAAAAAACGCAAAAAAGAAGATATTACCGAATATTCAAGTCGTAAGGCAAACGTGCCTGAATGCCGTTGACTTTATCCAGATTCTTCACCTGTTTAAACAGGTTATATTGTTCGCCCAACTGAATTTTTGCAATACGGGTTTCCACATCCTTACCGAAGTTCTTCATAAATTTAGTCATAAAGTCTTCTTTTTCGGGATATTCTTTAATGTTATACGATTTTAGCTTAGCTTTCTCCACGGCCAGTTTAATGGCATCGTTCAGGCCTCCGATTTTATCTACTAATCCGATTTTCAACGCATCTTCACCTGTCCACACGCGGCCCTCGGCAATAGCTTTAATTTGTTCTGTCTTCATTTTCCGTCCATCGGCACAGCGTTTCACAAACAGCTCGTAACCGCGGTTCACGTAACTTTGCATCAAATCACGCTCTTCAGGTGTAAATGGGCGATTTATCGAAATAGCATCACTCATTTTATTCGTCTTCACTCCATCATACGTAATACCTATTTTATCATCCAGTCCTTTGATATTCGGTATAACTCCGAAAATGCCAATAGATCCGGTGATCGTAGTGGGTTGCGCAAAGATTTTATCACCCATACAAGCAATGTAGTATCCTCCCGAAGCGGCATAATCGCCCATCGAAACAATCAACGGCTTCTTTGCCTTAAGCTTATTCAGCGCATGCCATATCTGCTCCGACCCGTAAGCACTTCCACCCGGTGAACTGATACGGAACACAACCGCCTTTACAGCCGAATCTTTTTCCACATCATTAATCGTTTTCACCAAATCTCTCGACACAATGCCATCCCCTTCAATATCGGTTATTTCGCCTACAGCATAAATAAGGGCTACCTTATTTTTATCATATTTCGCCGTATCAGGAACTTTAGTCATTGCCTCTTGTTTTACAAAAGTCAAATCATCACCCTTCTTCAGACTTTTTACATACTTTTTCAGAACACTGTCTACCTGATCGATATACACTAACCCATCTACCAACCCGTATTGTTTCGATTTTTCGGTTGGTTGAAACATCATCATTTCGTCAGCATAACTATTTAGTTTGGCTACCGGAATTTTACGCGAAGCCGAAATTTCTTTCAGAATATTGTTCCATATTGAGCCCATAAAAACAGTTACCTGTAACCGGTTGGCATCACTCATTTTGGTGTTCACATAAGGTTCCACGGCCGATTTAAACGTTCCGACTTTTACCACCTGCATTTCAATGCCCAACTTATCAAGTGTATTTTTAAAAAACATAGTCTGAGCGGAGAGCCCCTTGAGCTCAAGCATTCCTTGCGGATTAATCAGAATCTTATCAGCTACCGATACCAGGTAATACATCCGCTGCGAATAATTATCGGCATAAGAAACAATAAATTTTCCCGACTTTTTAAAGTCAATCAGTGCATTTCTGATTTCTTTTATTGAAGCCACTCCACCCGACAGCGAACCGCCTTTGAGGTAAATACCCACAATATTATCATCCTTTTTGGCTTTTTCGATATTAGCCAGCACGTCGTCTAGTCCAATGGTGTTTTCGGAAGGCTTGCCCAGCGCATGTGCAAATGCCCCTGAGAGCGGGTCCTCTTGTGAGCGGTCTACCAGATTCCCTTCGAGATCTATCTGATAGATTGAATTGGGCTTCAAAGCAGTGGCTTTATCTGCTGAACCCGCTATTGCTCCGATTATTCCGAAAGAGATAAGGAGTCCCAATAAGGAAGCAATAAAAACACCAACAATGGTTGCCAGCGTAAATTTCAAAAACTGTTTCATAAAAGAGAGTTTGATGGTTTCAAATTATATTGAAAAATTATTCTGCAAAGGAAAACAATATTTTTTGAATATCAAAACATATTTATTGAATATCAATAAATGATTCGTTTAATTTTCATCTTTCCTTTATGCCCGCTATTCCCTGCGCACAATAAAAAAAGCTGCTTCAACCCAATGATCGAAGCAGCTTTTTCTCCTTATATAAATACTGAGCCTTACACTTACCTGTGCTAAAACAAACACAAACAAGCAACAAGAATAATATTATTGATGTTTTTTCATTGAAAATCTATTTGAGTTTAATAAATCTGATGTTTTTTACATTGTCTGTTAAGGTTCTGTCTATGAAATTATAAATTTCTAGTTGCTCTTTTCCTCCATTTTCAGACAATAAAATGCTAAAATCATATTTAATTGAGGTGCTGTAAATAGTCAATCTGTTTTGTTGAGTCAAATCAAATTTATATCCCTGTAGTGGCGTATACAGCTCAATTAATTTGTCTTGAGTGAACCGTAATGTATCACATACTCCATCTAAATACGGAGCTATTTCGATCCAAGTGCCCGTTAATTGATCTGATTGTGAGATATCCTTTTGCCCATCACAACTAATAAGAAAAAAATAAATGAAAAATAAATGAAATTTGCTTTCATGATTGTATAACGTTAAATGTGTAATATACTTACAACGATTTTACTATCAAGATGCAATTTCATCCAAAATAGTTGCGCCGCACCCTGAAAATGAGTGTTCAAACTTGCCTACTTAGACTAGGCGTGATCCCGAAGTACCCCAAATAAGAATACTGTAAGTAATTTTCGAATTAAATGTCTCATAAGTTTCATGATTTAATTAGTAAAAAATATTTATTTCTCAATTATTTTTATTAGTCCACCTGCATCGGGTGCGGCCACCCATATATTATTTGAAGAATCTACTGTAATGTCCGCTATATATGTTCGTGGAAAGTTTGGAAGAGTTGAACTTAATACTGTCCATTTGCCATTTGAAAATATTGATAATGAATAGTCAACATTGGGTCTATTCGGATCAACACTTGTAGCGACCCAGATATTTCCGTTTTTGTCAAATACAGTTGCAGTTACTCGGTTTGTAAGATTAGCATTATTTATAGCTGGCGAAATATCCAACCAAGTATCTATTCCGTTAAACAAATAAAGATATCCATCTAAAACTCCAGATTTCCATTCAAAAGGGACATCCGAAGATAATAACAACTGACCATTTCCTCCAAGAACAATCCTGTCAAGCACATTGTATTTCATTGGAGAATTATCACTTGAATACAGACTCCATTGTTCATTGCTTATTCTAACAAGTCCACCTTTACCTAAATTTTGTGCTGTACCAAGCCAAATTACATTGTTTTTGTCACAAACTATCGAGTTGATTGTTTCGTAAGGCAATATTGAATTCTTTCTATTATACAAACTCCACTTATTGCCATCGAAAAAATACAACCCCGCAAGAGTTTCAAAATCGGCGGAAGACGTTACAGCTCCTAACCAGATATTATCATTGTTGTCAGCACAAACAGAAAGAACAATTTCTGCTTGTAATCCTGAATTAGCTTTATTATAAGTTGTCCATTTTCCGTGATCCAGAATGGTTAAACCCCGGTTTGTCCCCACCAATACTCTGTTCTTCCTATCCACATACAATGAGTTAATTGAATCATTAGGCAACTGCGAATTACTTGTGTTATAGCAGACCCAACTTGCACCATCATATTTCACTAAACCTGAAGAAAAAGTTCCTATCCAAATATTGTTAGAACTATCAGAAGCTACATGTGTTACAAACGATGACGGTAGCCCTGAATTTGAAGTATTGAATATTTGATATTCAAATGTTGGAATCTGATTGATTGGATCTTTACAGCAAGCTATCAGAAGTACAGATAAAAGAATAATCAAATATTTATTTTTCATTATAGAAAGATAATTTTAAAACTATTACTAGGTAAATCCAAAGCACACCTAACTAAAACCCAAGCTTGCTTACCTCCAAGCTAAGCAAGCCCACCTAAAAGCTAGCCTTGCTTAGATCAACAGTAAGCAAGCCTAAATAAAGTAAAGCTTGCCTACCCTTAAGGTAAGCAAGCTTAGCCTAGAGGTAAGCAAGCCTAACTTTGAATCAGGCTAGCTTACCTCAGAAGTGACTTTGCTTTACTTAGCAGTAGCCTCACCCGTTTTAGCGTTGTTACGTTGCCCATCAAACAGCTCTCCCATTTCGTCCACAATGCTTTGTGTGCCGGGGACTCCTTGTTTGGCTGCACCTTTGGCCGAGCCGTAGATCGAAAGTCCTGCCTGATAAGCATCAGAACTTGCTGCTATGCGCGTGTCGGATACCATTTCGGCAATGCTTGCTATCTCAGCACCCACCCTACGGGTAGCTTTAAAGAAATCCAGGTCCTTTTTATACTCCGCCAAATTGGTAAAAGGAGGTACAATAAGAGGCTGTTGCTCGCCATAAAACAAACCTTTTTCTACAAACGGAATGCGTCCATCGTCCATTTTAGGGAGACGTTGCTTTTGCTCCGAGCTCAGTTTAATGCCAAACGAAAATTTTGCTTTGAGTTTTGCCAACAACTCCATTACTTCTTTTTCGTCTTCTTCCGAAAACGTGGCTGAAATCAAATCTGCCATACGAATTAAATTTTAATTGATAAATAATTGGAAATTACTTTTAAGCCATTAATTTATAAATTTTGAATGCAAATATAGAAATAGTTTAAATACAGAAATTATATTGTTCTATTTTATTATTTTATTTTAAATCTAATTTGCACTTTTATTTAAATAACATACTATCTTAAATAAATAATTCTCCTATTGATGTTCAAAAAAATAGGGGAAACAAGATTATGCTTCCCCTAAATCGGCAATAAATGCTCAGCTACTTATTGAATTTCAATCATCCGCGATGGTTTTGGTTTGGACTCTTCCTTTTTTGGAATAGTGACATACAAAATGCCATTGTCATACTTGGCTTCAATGCGTTCACCGTCTGCCGTATCGGGCAGTGTAAATGAACGACTGAACGACTGATAACTAAATTCGCGTTTAGTGAATTGCTCACCCTCAGCAACTTCATTCTCTATCTTTTTTTCAGAAGAGACAGTCAGCAAATTATTGTTTACCTCCAGTTTAAAATCGCCTTTTTCAAAGCCCGGAGCTGCAACCTCCACGTTGAACGCATCAGCACTTTGTTTAATGTTTACCGATGGTAAGGTAGTATTTGTTTGTGAAAAATTGCGGTTTGACCAATCGAATAAATCGCCTTCAAAAAAACGGTCAAACACAGAAGGTAGTTGATTTGAAAATCTAACGAGTGACATAGTTTAATCCTCCATTTTTTAATTAGACATTTGTTTTTAAAAGAACAAACAGGAGCTTGCAAACAAAATGCCAGAGGAGATATGCGGACATTATGTCTCAACATAACAATAAGATACGACAATTTTTCAGTTGCAATTATTATCAAAGATAAATCTAAAACAATAGACAGGATGAATTCTTTTCATTTTCATTGAAATATCAAACCAAAAGGGTTCCGAAAGAAGATTGATGAAATCTGCAAATTTGACATATAATTTTCCAATGAAGTTGGCCGGCAAAAAAGCATCAATAAAGAAAAATAACTACATTTGTCCTCCAAGACTAATTAATATTAATATAACTCTTCAATATGTACAAAAAACTCATACTCCTGTTACTCGTCGGGATTGTATATCAAGCTCTCACACTGCCCGTTTACGCCGTCAAAGCTTATCCGCATCCAATCACCGTAACACAGCCCGACGGAACTCAATTGACCATCAGATTGCAAGGAGATGAATTGCACCATTTTAAAACCACCGAAGATGGATACGTGCTGAAAGCCAACTCCAGGGGTTTTCTGACCTATGCCTCGGTAAATTCCGCAGGCGTAATAACCGAAAGTTCGGTTATCGCCAGAGATATAATGAAAAGATCGGCATCTGAAAAACAATTTTTGAAAACAGTCAACCAATCGTCGGCCATTCAAACACTCCAACAGACAGCCATGAAGGCTAAAATGCAGAGCACTGCAAGTGCCCCACAAAAAGCATTTCCACATCTGGGATCTCCCAAATCGCTGGTTATTCTGGTGAATTTCTCGGATAACAGCTTTAGTTCTTCTACACCAAAAACAGACTTCACAAACCTATTAAATCAAAGCGGCTATAGTGCAAACAGTGGAACGGGCTCGGTGCGCGATTATTTTATGGCAAGTTCTTATGGTAAGTTTGCCCCCAACTTCGACGTAGCAGGGCCTTATACACTTCCGCAGACTCTGGCATATTATGGTGCAAATATCAACAATACGGAAGGGAATGACGCTAACTCAGTTCAAATGGTAGTTGATGCATGTACAGCAGCCAACACCGCAGGCATCGATTTCTCACAATACGACACAGATAATGATGGCATTATCGATAATGTGTTTGTTTGCTACGCCGGATATAATGAAGCCGAAGGGGCTTCGGCAAATACAATCTGGCCACAGTCCTGGAAAGTTTATCCCATTTCGCAATATCCCACCGCCTATAATTATGCCGGTACCGATGCTTCCATTACATTCAACGGAAAGCTTTTGGCTGACTTTGCCTGTACTTCAGAACTTGCAGGAAGTACTGGAAATACAATGTGTGGCGTGGGTACCTTTTGCCATGAATTCGGCCACGTAATAGGGCTTCCCGATTATTACGATACTGATGACTCAAGTAAACCTACATTGAACTATTGGAGCATTATGGATGCGGGAAACTACAACAACAACGGACGAACTCCTCCTACCTATTCGGCATACGATAGATTCTACCTGGGATGGTTTAGCCCCGAACAAAAAGACACACAAGCCAACCTGACCCTATTACCCATCTATCAGGGAACGACAGAGCCCGCAAATACGACGAATCAGGCTTTTCTGCTGGCAGCAACAACTCACAATTTAGACGGGAAAAATCCTGATCCCGCCGAATTCTTTATTGCCGAATACCGCAAACAAACAGGCTGGGATACTTACCTGCCGGGCGAGGGCATGTGCATCTGGCACATCGATTATAATCAATCAGCCTGGACTAATAATACAGTAAATGCATACACCGGTAGCACGCAGACACAAGCCAGTCACATGCGATTATACCTGCAACCTTTGAGCGGCTCCACTACCTCTCCGGGCAGTGCTTTCACTTCCGGCTCATTCATCCCAACGACATGGAGCAATGTTGACATAAACAGAGCGATTACCAACATAACTAAATCGGTCGATAATATTACATTTAGTTTTATGCCGCCTAAGATGTCGGCAACAGCTAATTTCACCGACTTTACAACAACATACGGAACTCCCACAAACTCTCAGGATGTTGCTATCGTTGCCATGAATCTGACTTCGAACGTCAACATTTCATTCCAAAACAGCGTCAACTACGAGATTAAGCGTTCGACAGAAACTACCTGGAGTAAAACCCTTAGTCTGGCACCCAATGCAACCAATGTTACAGAAACAATTAATGTGCGATATAATCCCAAAGGCCTGGGAGTTCAAACAGACCTGCTGAACATAACCAATGATCGTTTAGCCACATTAAGTTTTAATCTGAGCGGAACCAGTAGCATAGGCCCAAACTCTCCGGTTATTCTGGACGGAACGGTAGAAAACACATTACTTTTTTATCCGACTAAACAATTCTCGGCAAATAAAAAATCGATTAATATAAAAACAACCGACATTGTTAGTGATCTTACGCTGACAATCAGTGGAACCGATGCGACTTTATTCTCCATTTCGACCAATAGTATAACAAAGGATACTGCAAACGGGATATTCGGAAGTGACATCAATGTTACATATACACCCAGCACAGTAGGCACTCACAATGCCACGCTGACCATTTCGGGAGGAGGGCTCCCGGACCGGGTGATTTCTCTTACAGGTAGCGGATATTGAGAAACAAATTTGACACACAACTAAAAAACGGGTTATCTCACTCTTGGAGATAGCCCGTTTTTTAGTGCTGGGATGGCGCAGCAATCGCGCGTCAAAACAATGCCACAAATCAATTCAATTAAGTCAGAGCCACAAATAGGTCATCTTCAAGCTCATGAAATCTAATCTTTCCTTCGCGAGCCAACCAACCCAAAGCTAAATTCAGATCCTTTTCTGTCAGCTTGGTTATTTTCTTTACGGTTTTAATGTTCAACTCACCGTTTTCTAATACCGTCCAGACCAGACCTGCATTTTGTCCAATTTTTTCTAACAACATAATCAACTTAGTTTAAAACGTTACTTTTAGAAATAATATCGACACAAAAATACAAAATTGTTATTATAAAGCACAAAAATAAATCAGAAAAAAGCTATTGAACAAAAATAAATTTAGCTATTATACATTTCGTCGATTAAAGCCTTATACTTTTGAGTCACTACCGTTCGGCGGATCTTCAAGGTATTAGTCAACTCACCAGTCTCAATAGCAAAACTTTTAGGTATCAGGCAAAATTTCTTAATCAACTCATAATTAGCCATTCCTGTTTGGAGATCAGCAATGCGCGATTGAAGTAAATCATAAATGGCAGGCGATTTGAGCAAATCATCTGTATTTTCATAGCTGATCTGGTTCTTTTCGGCATATTCCTTAATAGCAGGAATACTAGGAGCAATAATTGCAGTAACATAATTCCGTTCATCCCCTATCACGGCCACTTGTTCAATATATTTATCCAGTCACAAACGGGTTTCAATTTCCTGAGGAGCGATATATTTCCCATTCGAAGTTTTAAAAAGATCTTTAATTCTTTCCGTCAATACTAGCTTGTCCTCTTTAATAAAACCAGCATCTCCGGTTTTAAACCACCCATCTTCGGTAAATGAAGCCGCATTGGCAGCCGGATTATTATAATAACCGGCGAAAATAGTATTGCCCTTCAACATAATTTCATTCTCATCACCGATTTTAACCTGAACATCAGGCATAATATTCCCAACCGTACCAATTTCATAATTTACATACTCATAGCAACACACAGTGGCCGTACTTTCAGTAAGTCCATAACCATAAACCAGCGGAACACCAATACTCCTAAAGAATAAAGCTATTTTATCAGACAATTTTGCCCCGGCAACAGGCAGCATATTTGCATTTTCAATTCCCAGAGTTTCTTTTACTTTCGAAAAAATGAGCTTATCAGCAATTGAATATCCAAATTTTAAAAGAAAATCTGGTTTTTTCCCTCTTCGTAGAATATCAACATTGTGTTTCTTGCCTGTAGCCACTGCCCATGCAACAATTCCCAACATGATAGGTGAATATTTCGATAAGTTATCTTTTACACCCGCATATACTTTTTCCCAAAAACGGGGAACCGCACACATCAAGGTCGGATGAACGTCTCTTATGGTTTGCTGTATCTCTGTCGGACGAAGATTGATGTAAATAGTCACACCTTTAAAGAGACAGAAATAACACCAGGTGCGTTCAAAAACATGCGAAAGGGGAAGGAATGCAATCGTTGTGTCTTTGTCTGTTATGCTTGTGAGTCGAATTGTATGAATACGCATAGCCTCATTAAAACAGGAATGAGGGATCATTACTCCCTTGGGATTACCCGTTGTGCCCGAAGTATATAAAATACAAGCTAAATCATCTTCACTGACTCTGCTTTGACGACCTTCAACTTCCGAATCTTTTACCGATTTTTCGCCCAGAGATAAGAAATCACTGTAATACATCCCATGATGCTGATCGGCAAAGATTACTTTTTTGTCAAACGCAATAATTTTCTTGAGAAACTTAGATGCTTTCAGCACTTCATAAGCAACATTATACTGCTGCTGATCGCCAACAAACATAACTTCTATTTCAGCATCATTCACAATAAACTCAACTTGCGAAACAGAAGATGTGGCATACAACGGAATCATGATTGCACGGTTGGCAAATAATGCAAAGTCAACAATCAGATTTTCGGCTTTATTCTGAGAAAACTGTGCTACCCGTTGCTTCTCCACAACGCCAATCTCTACAAAAGCTTTGGAAATGGCAGTTACCTGATTCGCGAGAAGATTCCATGAAATTTTGCTCCACGCATCGGTCAACTCTTCCCGATGATACAGGGCCACTCTTTCTCCATATTTTTTTGCCTGAGCAAATACCAATTGAGAGAAATGAATATTTTCCATATTTCTTAGTTTTAATGTGTTAGTTAATCTTACCGAAGTACAAAGTTACAAAAAAACACGAAGAAGATACACAAATCAAAATGAAATGTGCAGATCTGGTTTATCTAAAGGTGATAGGATTTAAATCAAACGGTTACTTCCGAGGAGAGACTATCTGGATCAGAACTTTTTATAGTTTGAGCTATGGCTAATTTAAGTTCTTCCATGAAATTTTTATTTGATTGAATTATTTCAAATGCAATATGCGAAGCATTCTGCTGCGACTCCTTTTTACTGGCACCCGAAGCTTCACAAATCATTTGTCCCTGAATCATCAGACGAGATCTAAAAACATGTTTATTCGAGTTATTTAACGTTTCACTCACCAAAACAAATTCCGGTTCCAAACGATTTTTTTGACACCACTCAATGAGTTTGGACTTAAAGTTTACTTCATTTTCTGCAACTTTATCCAAGTCAACTAAACTTCGAAACAACCGTTGTTCAACAAATTTTTTACACTGCTTATATCCATAATCCAGATAAATAGCTCCCATTAATGCTTCCAGGGCATTGCCATAGATATTATTATTCGTATGGGTATTAACATATTTGGTAACTTTAACCAATTTGTCAAGACCTATTTCTATAGCTAACTGATTCAATGAATCACGTTTTACTATTTTGGAGCGGGTATTCGTAAGAAAACCTTCACGCTGATTTTCATAGCGACAGTAGAGAATATCGGTTACTACCGAATTCAGAACAGCATCACCTAAAAATTCAAGACGTTCATTACTGAGATTACAGCCATTTTCGGTGGGGATAGAAACAGATTTATGGCGAACAGCCAGCTGATAATACTCTATCTTATGGGGATAAAAACCGAGGACTTTATAAAATAAAAAATAAGGCTCTTTTCGAGCTTTCGAAAAGAGCCTTATTTTCAAAAGAATATTCTTAATCACAAACTCTTATTTTGAGTATTTTTTTACGATAACACTCGCATTATGGCCACCAAATCCAAAAGTATTGGAAAGAGCTGCATTTACAGTTCGCTTTTGTGCCTTATTAAAGGTAAAATTAAGATTATAATCGATATCGGGATCTTCATCACCTTCATTGAAGTTGATAGTCGGAGGAACGATATCATTTACAACAGACATTACTGATATAATAGCCTCAACCGCACCAGCCGCACCTAACATGTGGCCAGTCATGGATTTCGTTGAACTGATGTTAAGTTTGTATGCATGGTCACCAAACACTTCCTTGATCGCTTTCGACTCAGAGATGTCTCCTACCGGGGTAGATGTTCCGTGAACATTAATATAATCAATATCATCAGGCGCTAATCCGGCATCTTTCAACGCACGTTTCATAACTAAAATAGCCCCCAGACCTTCAGGATGAGTCGCCGTCAAGTGATAAGCATCAGCTGACATGCCACCTCCAACTACTTCACAAAGAATATTGGCTCCACGCGCTAAAGCATGCTCCAACTCTTCGAGAACTAAACAACCAGCTCCTTCTCCCATTACAAAACCATCACGGCTTTTACTGAACGGGCGTGAAGCACCTGCTGGATCATCATTTCTTGTAGATAAAGCGGTAAGCGCATTAAAACCACCTACACCTCCGGGTGTAATAGCAGCTTCGGCACCACCAGTCAAAATTATATTAGCTTTACCCATACGAATATGCGTAAAAGCATCAATGATGGCGTTGGTTGAAGAAGCACAAGCTGAAGCAGTGGAATAATTCGGTCCGCGGAAACCATACATGATAGAAATTTGACCTGCAGCAATATCCGAAATCATTTTTGGAATAAAGAACGGATTAAATTTAGGACCTTGTTCTTTATTTGTATAGTAGTAACTAATTTCTTGTTCAAAAGTTTGAATACCACCAATACCTGCTGCAAAAATAACTCCTACTTCGTCTTTATCAACAGTCTCTAAATCTACCCCACAGTTTTCAATTGCTTCTTTTGCAGATGCAATAGCATACTGCGCGTAAATATCCAATTTGCGGGCTTCTTTACGATCAAAATATTTCGAAGGATCGAAACCTTTAACCTCACAGGCAAATTGAGTTTTAAACTGGGAAGCATCGAAATGAGTAATAGGTCCGGCTCCACTAATTCCGTTTTGGATATTATCCCACAATTCGGGGATAGAATTTCCTAACGGGCTAATTGTACCTAAACCTGTTACTACAACTCTTTTCAATTCCATAATAATTTATTGCGGAATAAAATTATTTTTGTAAAGCTTCGATATGAGCGATAGCGTCACCAACAGTAGCGATTTTTTCAGCTTGTTCATCTGGAATAGAGATACCAAATTCTTTTTCGAATTCCATAATCAATTCTACAGTGTCCAATGAATCAGCACCAAGGTCGTTTGTGAAACTAGCTGTTGGAGTTACATCTGCTTCTTCCACGCCTAATTTGTCTACGATAATTGCTTTTACTTTAGCTTCTACTTCTGACATAATTTTTGTTTTTAAGTTTATAAATAGAAATTGTTTTATAATTTTGCGGTGCAAAGGAAACAAAATTTATCGATATAACCTCGTTTTTGTTGATAAAAATTGTTATTTTTGCACAAATATCACCTTTTTGTGCAGATTTAAACTTCATACAATGTCTTTAAAAATAGCTCTGTTTGCGTCCGGTTCAGGTTCAAATGCCGAAAATATAATCCGGTATTTTTCAACCAGTGATAAATTAATTTTTCCGCTGATCATCTCTAACAAACCGGAAGCATTCATACATGAACGGGCAAAATTACTCCAGGTACCATCCTTCACATTCTCACGCGAAGAATTTACGCAAAGTGATGCCGTTGTTGATTTTTTAAAACAACATAATATAGACGGTATCGTTTTAGCCGGCTTTCTCCTCAAAATTCCGCAAAACATTATTAACGCATTTCCAAATAAAATAATCAACATACATCCGGCTTTGTTGCCTAAATATGGAGGAAAAGGGATGTACGGACACCATGTGCATCAGGCAGTAGCAGACGCTGGCGAAAAGGAATCCGGCATTACCATTCATTACGTAAACAGCAATTACGACGAAGGCAGTATAATTTTTCAAACAAAATGCCCGGTTTTACCGACAGACACAGCCGACACCATAGCGCAAAAGGTACATGAGCTTGAATACAACTACTACCCCAAAATTATTCAGAAATTATGGGGCTAACATTATCCCGATAAAAAAAAACAAAGCATTTATTGTTCAGTTATTACATCATAGAACCTCTCTGCTCCAACCCGTTTAAACCGGAATCTTTCAAGCTCCATTTTTTTCGTATCTTTGCACACTGGTAATTTTGGATTAATAAATATGTAAGTTGTTTGTTTCCAAATAACTTAAAACAATTCAAGAGATTACGCAATTCAAAACTAAATATTCAAAAATATGGCTCTTCAATGTGGTATTGTAGGCTTACCCAATGTCGGTAAATCTACTCTATTCAACTGTCTTTCAAATGCAAAAGCTCAAGCAGCGAACTTCCCTTTTTGTACTATCGAACCTAATGTAGGTGTCATTACGGTACCCGATGACCGACTCAATGCTCTAGCTGAACTGGTACACCCTCAACGTATCGTCCCCACAACCGTAGAGATTGTAGATATAGCAGGATTGGTAAAGGGTGCCAGTAAAGGAGAAGGATTAGGAAATAAATTTCTTGCCAATATCCGCGAAACAGATGCTATTCTACATGTATTACGTTGCTTCGACGACGACAACATCACTCACGTCGACGGCAGCATCAATCCAGTCCGCGACAAAGAAATTATTGACACCGAATTACAACTAAAAGATCTTGAAACTGTTGAAAGTCGCATAAATAAAGTTCAGAAACAAGCTCAAACCGGAGGCGACAAACAAGCTAAAGCTACATACGATATATATGTACAATATAAAGAAGCTCTGTTGCAAGGGAAATCAGCCCGTACTGTAAAGCTGAATCCTCTGGATAAAAAGCTTGTAAAAGATTTATATTTGCTCACAGACAAACCCGTTATGTATGTTTGTAATGTGGACGAGGCATCTGCAAAAAACGGAAATGCTTACGTGGACGCTCTACGCGAATCAGTGAAAGATGAGAATGCTGAAATTTTAATTGTAGCTGCTGCTACTGAAGCCGACATTGCCGAACTTGAAACTTACGAAGAACGCCAAATGTTTCTGGAAGAAGTAGGGTTGACAGAATCCGGAGTTTCACGGTTAATTCGCGCAGCATATCATTTATTAGATCTGCAAACTTATTTCACCTGTGGAGTACAAGAAGTCCGTGCATGGACTTTTGAACGCGGCTGGAAAGCTCCTCAATGTGCCGGTGTAATTCACACCGATTTCGAAAAAGGCTTTATCCGTGCTGAGGTTATCAAGTACGAAGATTTTACCACCCTAGGTTCGGAAGCAGCTTGTAAGGAAGCAGGAAAAATGAGTGTAGAAGGAAAAGAATATGTAGTCAACGACGGTGATATCATGCATTTCCGCTTTAATGTGTAGATTTTAGACAAGAACGAAAACAAAAGAGGCCTGCCGATTAATTTCAGCAGGCCTCTTTTTTTGTATCTCCTATATAACTCTTTCTATATATCTGTTTTTGAGTGCTTTAATTTGCTGTGTTTAAGCTGCCTGTTTTAAACGAGCTAGTTGCTTTTCCAATTTC
>JAATGT010000245.1 GCA_015654525.1 Bacteroidales bacterium | reverse complement strand
ATCCTGAAATTGTATTTTCAAATTTCCAGTTATCATTTCCGATGATTATTTTCTCACCATACATAGGTGCATCATCCTGACGACTGTTAGTGGTTTCCCAACACAAAAAGCCCACATTAGTAACAGAGCGTATTTCGCTTATGAATTTACTTTTTGTATAAAAGGATTTACCGGCTTCCAGATCGAAATAATAACCCGGTGTGTCAAAATACCTTCTTGTTTTGAATGTTTTAGCCGAGGCTGTTTTTAGTGTACTGTTCAATATAATGCTTGGTCGGTTTTTTTGTTCTTTCCAAAGTCTGATTCTTGTTTGAACGTATATATCGCCAACTTCTGACCCTGAGGTGGAAGTAGCACCACGTTCCAGCATTATCTGGTCTGTAGTTTGATAATGTTCCAATACAGCTGACCATATTTTTAATGAAACGCGCTCCGGTATAAGAGGAATGTCTACTTTAATATACCCGTTTTCAGTACGGTCACCATAACCAAAATAGTAATCACCCATTATACTGATAGTAGTTTTGGCAGGAATGGTAGCATCCGTAAATTCGGGAACAGGATTGGCATTGGGGCCGAACCAGGAAGTGGAATAGCGAACCTGACCTATTGTAACTTGGGTTGATATAAATAAAAGGAAAAGAAAGCCTGTTTTTCTCATTGTGGAAAATTATAAAAAATATTTTTGCAAAGATAGTTATTTTTGAAGTTTACGGCTTTGTGTATTAGATAAACTATACAAGTTTTACTGTTACGGTATGCCTTTTCATTTATGAATTTGCTCTGTTTTGTTAGCATTTCGCATACAAATTTCGTCTTGGTTGTCAATAGCTAAACAAATAGTTAGCTGTGAATTGTCTTTTGTCAATAAAATATTTACCTTTGCATTCCAATTTTGTATAAAAATGAAAATTTCGAACATAGAATTTCCTGATAAACCACTTTTTCTTGCTCCGATGGAAGATGTGACCGATCCGGCATTCCGGTTATTGTGTAAACGTTTTGGTGTTGATATGGTTTATACCGAGTTTATTTCTGCTGATGCGTTGATTCGCAGTGTAAAACGCACAGAACAAAAGCTTACTATTTATGATGAAGAACGACCGGTTGCCATACAACTTTACGGTCGGGAACCGGATGCTATGGCTGAGGCTGCACGTATTGCTGAAGAGTCAAGACCCGAGATTATTGATTTAAACTTTGGTTGCCCTGTAAAAAAGGTTGCTGGTAAAGGGGCAGGAGCGGGACTTTTGCGTGATATTCCCAAGATGCTTGAGATAACTTCTGAGGTAGTAAAGGCAGTAAAACTTCCTGTTACTGTGAAAACCCGTTTAGGATGGGATGAGGATAGTAAAGTGATAGTTGAACTTGCTGAAAGATTGCAGGATTGTGGTATAGCGGCGTTGGCTATTCATGGACGTACACGTTCGCAAATGTATAAAGGCGATGCTGACTGGACACTAATAGGTGAGGTCAAAAACAATCAACGCATGCATATTCCTATTATAGGAAATGGAGACGTAACTACACCGCAACGTGCTGCTGAATGTTTTGATAAATATGGTGTAGATGCAGTAATGGTAGGACGTGCTTCGATAGGTCGTCCCTGGATTTTTGCAGAAATGAAAAAGTTTTTTGAAACAGGCGAGGCTCATTCTGTACTTAGTTTTGAAGAGCAAAAAGCTATTCTGAAAGAGCACATTATTGCTTCTATAAAATGGCTTGATATTGATGAAAATACTGCGATTGACAGTGTGAGTAATCAGCACTTAAAAGGAATAATACATTCTCGTCGGCATTTGGCTGCTACTCCTGTTTTTAAAGGTATTCCTAACTTTAAAGATACGCGCATTGCTATGCTCAGGGCCGATAGTTTGAACGAACTTTTTTCTATTATAGATGCTGTTCGTGAACCGGAAGTACGAATTTAATGTTATTATTTTCAATTATATATTACTCAATTAATTTTAAAGATGAAGAAAATTTTATTATCAATTTTTGCATTAATGTTTATGATAACAGCTGGTCATGCTCAAAAGAAGGCCCCGTTGAGTCCGGGTATTAAGTTGGAGAATCTGGATACTTCGGTGTCTCCACGTGTTGATTTTTATCAGTATGCTTGTGGTGGCTGGATGAAGAATCATCCGCTTACGGGTGAATATTCCCGTTTCGGAAGTTTTGATATGCTGGCCGAAAATAATCGTAAACAGCTTAAAGGTTTGATTGTTGGACTTGCCGCCAAACCAGCAGCACACGGAACAGTGGCACAGAAAATAGGTGATATCTATAATCTGGCTATGGACAGTGTCAAATTAAATGCTGACGGTTATAAACCTATTCAGGCTGATTTGAAAAGAATTGCTCAGGTTAAGACTGTTGCTGATATTTTGAGATTAACTCCCGAGTTAGCCATTTCGGGTTTAGATCCATATTTCTCTATTTATGTAGGCGCTGATCCAATGAATAGCTCACTCAATATTGTTCAGACTTACCAGAGTGGAATAAGTCTTGGTCAACGTGATTATTATTTGGAAAATGATGCTCATACAAAAGAAATCAGAGAAAAATATAAGGCTCATGTTGTGAAAATGTTTGAGTTGGTTGGTTTTACAGCTGCAGAAGCTCAAAAGAATATGGAAGCAGTTTTGGCTATTGAAACTCGTTTGGCTACTGCAGCTTACGATAAAGTAAAACTTCGCGATCCTCATGCAAATTACAATAAAATGTCTATTGCAGATTTGCAAAAACTGGTTCCTGAAATAGATTGGAATACTTATTTGGCTGCTCTGGGGTTGAAAAATGTAAACGATATCAGTGTTTCTCAAAAGGAATCGTTGGTTGAAGTAGGTAAGATCATTACTTCGGAACCGATAGCTTCTCAAATTGCTTATTTACAATGGAAATTGATCGATGAATCTGCTTCTTATTTGAGCGATAAAATATATGCACAAAACTTTGAATTTTATGGCAAAGTGCTTTCTGGAAAAAAGGAGCAATCGCCTCGTTGGAAGCGCGCTGTAGGCACTGTAGATGGTGTGCTCGGTGAAGCAGTAGGACAGATGTATGTACAAAAATATTTCCCTGCAGCAGCTAAAGAACGTATGTTGAAACTGGTTCATAATCTGCAACAAACGCTTGGAGAACGCATCAATGCATTGACTTGGATGGGTGATTCAACTAAAGTAAAAGCAATTGAAAAATTGAAAGCATTCTATATTAAAATAGGATATCCTGACAAATGGAGAGATTATTCTTCACTTGATATTACCAAAGATTCTTACTATGCAAACATTAAACGTGCAAGCAAATTTGAACATGAATATCGTTTTGCTAAAGCAGGTAAACCTGTAGATAAAACTGAATGGCAAATGACTCCTCAGACGGTAAATGCTTATTACGATCCTTCTACCAATGAAATCTGTTTCCCTGCCGGAATTCTTCAATATCCGTTCTTTGATATGAAGGCTGATGATGCTTTCAATTATGGCGCTATCGGGGTTGTAATTGGTCACGAAATGACTCACGGATTTGATGATCAAGGTCGTCAGTATGACAAAGACGGTAACCTGAATGACTGGTGGACGGCTGAAGATGGGAAAAAATTTGATGTAAGAGCTAAGGTAATGTCAGACTTTTTCGATTCAATTTACGTAGTTCCTGGTGTACATGGTAACGGTAAATTTACCTTGGGTGAAAATATTGCCGATCATGGAGGTTTGCAAATTTCTTATCAGGCCTTCAAAAAAGTAACTGCTGTTTCTCCTTTAAAAGTGCAGAATGGCTTAACTCCTGAGCAACGTTTCTTCCTTGCTTATGCTAATGTTTGGGCTGGAAATGTACGTCCTGAAGAAATTTTGAAACGCACTAAATCCGATCCTCATGCGTTGGGTAAATGGCGTGTAAATGGTGCTCTTCCACAGATAGCACCTTGGTACGAAGCGTTTGGTATTAAAGCTGGTGATGCTATGTTCGTACCGGTTAAGGATAGAGTATCTATTTGGTAAATAAGTATGTAGAATTTTTATTCTACGAATTGTAACTTAAGCGAATTTTAGTTCGTTTATTATAAACAAATAAGGCAGAACCTCATCGTCTGCCTTATTTTTTTTGCGGTTATATTGCTTTTTGCTTGCCATAACCTTTCGATAATTAATCGATTTTCCGTGTGTTTTAATTTCCTCTTCGCGGCTTTGTTTTCGTGCCGCTTTTACCTGCTCAATCAGGGAGCTTTTCTTTTTTTGTTTCATTTTTCTTTTTAAGTTGCTACTTGTTGAATTAAAATTCTGATTCTTTTTTTTCTTCTTTTTCTGTTTCATCTTCTATTTGTATTTCTCTTTTCCCGTTTTCAGTTTCTTTGATATTTACATTTATAATATGGTCGGGTAGGAGCGGGGCAATATTTTCGGACCACTCGATAAAGCAAAGATTTCCGCTGTATAAATATTCCTCTGTACCCATATCCACGGCTTCCTCTATTTTATTAATTCGGTAACAATCGAAATGATAAATGATTCGTCCATCTGCAGCTTCATATTCATTAACAATGGAGAAGGTTGGAGAGTTCACTGCTTCTTTCACTCCCATACTTTCGCAGATAGCTTTGATGAAAGTTGTTTTGCCTGCACCCATACTTCCGTTAAATGCAAAAACGGTTCTGTTGCCAATTAGTTCAATAAATTTTTTGGCTGTTTGGTTTATATTTTCAAGCGCTTGAATTTCGAGCGTAATCATAAAATTATTTTTAAACGTAAAAAATCAGTTTTTTGTGTTCTGAAAATTCTCGGAGCAATTCAGCATGCTAATTTATTTTTTATTTTGATTGTTGCTTTGTTCGACTTGCTTTTTCACTTTTAATGGGATGATTCTGATTTTTTGTGCAAAGATAAGTGTTTTTCTCTGCCGTATTTACGATCATTTGCCCGGACAAAAATAAATATTCGATTCTCAGGGCTTTATTTGGGTTTGAAAGTGTTCATAAATTACTGTAGCTCTGTTTTTTCCTACTACTTCAATTAGTTCATCCAGACTGGAGCTTTTAATTCGTTTTACGCTCTTGAAGTGTTTTATCAGCTCATTTTTTGTTTTTTCTCCAATTCCGGGTATTGTGTCCAGTTCTGAGGCTGTTTGATTTTTGCTTCGCTTGTCGCGATGGAAGGCAATGGCGAAACGGTGAACTTCATCCTGCATACCGGCAAAGAATTTGAAAAGTTGATCGGTTGGTTTTAGTCCGACTGTTTTTGGAGGGAAGCCGATTAAAATTTCATTCGTTCTGTGTTTCGTATCTTTTGCCAGACCGGCTATTGGAATCTGAAGTTTCAGTTCGTCTACTATAACTTGTCGGATAACTTCCATTTGTCCGATTCCACCATCGGCGATGATGAGGTCGGGTAGGGGAGTTCCTTCATTTAACATACGGGTGTAACGTCTGCGAACAACTTCTTTCATGGAGGCATAATCGTCGGGACCTACTACAGTTTTGATGTTATATTTACGGTAATCTTTCTTGGAAGGTTTTGCTTTTATATATACCACGCAGGCTGCTACAGCGTCGCTTCCCTGGATGTTTGAATTGTCAAAGCACTCCATCGTCATCGGAAGCTTATCGAGCTGTAAGCGCTCTTTGATGCTGTCTAGCAGCTGTATGCTTCGTTGATCTGGATTTAGTTTCTCTGCTTGTTTCAACTTGTCAAGCTTAAATTGTTTAACATTCTGTAACGATAGGTCCAGTAATTTCTTTCTATCCCCACGTTGAGGGATATGTACCGTTACTCCTTTTATAGGGTAGTCTATTTTGAAAGGAACTATAATTTCCTTGGAGTTACTTTTGAAACGTTCGCGCAATTCTACGATAGCCATAGCGAGTAAATCTTCTTTTTGTTCGTCAAGACGTTTTTTGTATTCGATGGTATAGCCCTGCACCACGCATCCTTTTGAAATACGTAATATATTAACATAAGCAGAGTTTTCATTTTCGTCATACGCAAAGACATCGGTGTTTTCAACAATGGTGTTAGCAATAATTGATTTTGATTTGTAGTTTTCTATTAAATCATATTTTAACTTTATATTGTGTGCTTCTTCAAATTTATATTCGGCTGCTAATTGTTGCATTTGTTCGTAAAGTAGCTTACTTATCTCGTTTGCATCTCCCTGAATAATCTGACGTATTTGCTCGATGTTCGATTTATATTCCGCTTCGGTTTCTTTGGCTTCGCACGGACCTTTGCATTTGTGAATATGATATTGTAGGCAGACTTTAAATTTTCCTGCCTGAATGTTGTCTTTTGTTAGTGGTAGTTTGCAGGTCCGAATAGGGAAGAGGTCGTGAATAATTTCGAGCAGGGAGCTGATGGTATAGTTGGAACTATAGGGGCCAAAATATTGTCCGCCGTTTTTGTATACGTTTCGAGTTTTGAAAATGCGTGGAAAAGTTTCGTTGGTGATGCAAATGCTCGGGTAGGTTTTTCCATCTTTGAGCAAAACATTGTAGCGAGGTTGGTATTGTTTGATCAGATTATTTTCGAGCAAAAGTGCATCTTCTTCGGTTTCGACAACGATGTATTTTAGCGAGACAATATTTTTTACAAGGACATTTGTTTTGCCTTGTTCGTGAATTTTGTTGAAGTAGGAGGAGACTCTTTTCTTCAAATTTTTGGCTTTGCCTACATAGATTATTTCTTCGCTTGCATTAAAATATTGGTAAACCCCCGGCTTATCCGGGAGTGCGTTTACCTGTTCTTTTAATGTATTGTTCGGTTTCATTACAGCTATTTTTATTGTTTGTTCCACGTGGAACGGGGTGTTTTTATAGGTTGTTTATTGCCGTTTGTTTCACGTGGAACAATCCACGTGAAACAAACATTTCCTTTTTATCGACCAAGAAGGACTAATAAGATGTTTACATCGCTGGGAGAAATGCCCGGAATACGGCTTGCTTGCCCGATTGTTTCGGGATCAATCTTTGTCAGCTTCTGTCGTGCCTCGGTGGAAAGGGACTGAATAGAATTATAATCGATGCGTCCGCGAATGTTTATATGCTCCAGTCTCTGGAGCTTTTCGGCAATCAATCGTTCTCTTTCGATGTAGCCTTCGTACTTGAGAAGAACCTCGGTGGCTTCGACGATTTCTTCTTTTCGGGTGCCAATTTCGTCGATCTTTTCCTTGAGAGCGGGGATGGCTTCAGCCAGATCGAAAATGCTCAGTTGTGGTCGGAGCACCAAATCGCTCAGTTTACATCCGTGCTTTAGCTCGGAGGAATCTCGCGAAGCGAGAAAATTATTGATATTTGCCGGTTTGATCGGAAAGTCTTTGATGAAAGATGTGAGCTCGTTTTGCTTCTCAATCTTGGTTTGTAGCTGATGGAATCGGTTGTTTGTTGCCAATCCGATCTCAAATCCTTTTGAAGTAAGGCGCACGTCAGCGTCGTCCTGACGAAGAAGCAGACGATATTCGGCCCGTGAAGTGAACATGCGATAGGGTTCATCGACTCCCTTGGTGACTAAATCGTCGATGAGAACGCCAATGTATGCTTCATTGCGGGCGAGGGTAAATTCGTTTCCACCGACACAATTGATGTGTGCATTGATCCCTGCAATGAGGCCTTGTCCGCCGGCTTCCTCGTATCCGGTAGTTCCGTTTATCTGACCGGCAAAGAAAAGGTTCTTGATTCTTTTCGTTTCCAGCGTGTGTTTAAGCTGGGTGGGGTCGAAGAAATCGTACTCGATGGCGTAGCCCGGGCGGAAGAGTTGTGCATTTTCCAATCCAAGGATGGTGTGTATGGCGGCGATCTGAACCTGGAGTGGGAGCGAGGATGAAAAACCATTCAGATAGTATTCTTGTGAATCAACTCCCTCGGGTTCCAGGAATAACTGGTGCGAAATTTTGTCGGCAAAAGTGACTATTTTGGTCTCGATGCTGGGGCAATAACGCGGTCCGATGCTTTGAATTTGTCCGTTGAAGAGGGGCGAATCTTTCAATCCTTTGCGTAGTTCGTCGTGCGTGGTTTGATTGGTGTTGGTGATCCAGCAACTTTCTTGCTTCAATTCGCGTTTGGCTTCTTCGAGGAATGAAAATTTATGGAAGTCGGTTTCTCCCTTTTGTTCGGTCATTTTGGAGAAATCGATGCTCCGACCATCGATCCGGCAGGGGGTTCCGGTCTTCATTCTGTCGGTAGAAAAACCAATGGATTTGAGTTGTTCGGTAATTCCGAAGGATGCCGGTTCCGAAATTCTACCTCCGACGAGTTGATTTTTTCCGAAATGCATGAGTCCGCCAAGGAAAGTCCCTGCGGTGAGGACTACCGATTTTGCACGAAAATGAATGCCGAGGGCGGATTTTAGTCCGGTAACCTGGCCGTTTTCTATCACCAGTTCTTTGACGGTATCTTGCCAAACGAAGAGATTGGGGGTATTGGTAATGGTTTTTATCCAGTGTTGGATGAACTGTTGGCGGTCGCTTTGGGAGCGGGGACTCCACATGGCGGGTCCTTTTGAGCGATTGAGCATGCGAAACTGGATGGCGGAACGGTCGGTGACGATTCCCATCTGGCCTCCGAGCGCATCAATTTCGCGTACAATTTGTCCTTTGGCGATTCCGCCTACAGCGGGATTACAACTCATCTGTCCGATTTTGTTCATGTCCATCGTGATGAGGAGAGTTTTTGAGCCCATGTTGGCGGCTGCACAGGCGGCTTCGTTTCCGGCATGACCGGCGCCGATAACGATTACATCGTATTTAAAATCCATTATTTGTAATTATCTATTGTAAATTATCTGTTATTAATTGGCTAAGGAAAGGGTGTATTTGGTTGAAATTTCCTTGTTGTTTTTATTATAATTCAACCCACTTCGGGGTTGTTGGCTTAGCATTTCATCATTCCCTCCGGTTTCGCTTTGCTTACCGGGGGTTATTCACATTAAACTCCTCCGGAGTTTTGGCTCATCGGTGGGGCTTTGTTTGTCGAAAATGACTATCTGTTTCTCTGCAATTTTGCCTTTTGTTTGCAAAAGTGCATGTATAACGCGGAGTAAATGCCTAATGTTTTGGGTTGCAAAGTTATAAAATTGTAAGGACTTCTGCGTTATTGAGTCTGAAGAAAGTGGGGAGTGGGCTTGTTGGTTTTAGAGTTTCGGGCTTGAAAAACGAATGTCGGGGCTTCGGGTTTGGAAGTTTTGGTGCCTGAAAAGGGATGACGGATGGTAGTTGTGCAAGATTTTTAGTCTGTAAAATAGTTGTGCGTGGTTAGTCTGAAGTGGTGTGCGGCTACTATGAAGTGGTGCGTGCTGTGTTTGAAGTTGTGCATGCTAACTTTGAAGTGATGCGTGCCTACTTTGAAGTGGTGTGTGCTAATTATGAAGTGATGTATGCCTACTTTGATGTGATGCATGCTATGTTTAAAGTGGTGTGTGGCTTCTATGTTAATGTGCATGGCTACTATGTTAATGTGAGTGCTTGCTTTGAAAGTGTGAGAGGTTTGTGTAAGGTGTAATGGTGTATGGTGTAAATGTTTAAGGTTTAATTGTGTGGGTTGATGAAGAGAGATTATTCAAATTTTGTTTCAATGAATTTGCGTTTATTTGCGGAATTTGTGTTTTTTGCGTTCAAAAGAAGCGCATTGAGGACGCAAACAGGTCGGTCCTACGGAGCTTAGGGTATTTGGAATCTACATTTTCTACAAACAGAATGCTCCTACGGAGCCTGGATATTGATTGTTCGAACGCAAATGACGCCAATTTTCGCAAATAAGACTTATGATCTTTGTTATAGTTGTTCAAATTTTGAATTAATGAATTTGCGTTGATTTGTGATTTTTGCGTTCTAAAGACAGCGTTCAAAATAAGGTGATAAAAAAACCACGCGAACGGGGTTGGCGTGGTTTGGTGTGCTGGGGAGCGATGTGATTTAGCTGCGTCTATAGGTGAATTTTAAACCGGATATTGACCGATACTGAACGCTTGTGGCTCCGAAGACGGATTTGATGTAGTTTTTCACATCAGAGGCAACGTCTACAAGCCCTGTGGTGGGTTTGTCCATCAGCTCATCGCGTTCGTTGCGAGCATTGTTTTCGAGGATTTCGGAATCAATAACTGCTTTGTTCTTGACAGCCAGTTCGATTTGATAGGCGTCCAATGCTTCTACTTTTAAATCGGCCTCGTTGGGTTTATATTCGGGTGTCTTTTTGAGAAGACTGACGAGTTTCTGAAAATTTTCAACCTGATCGTTGTATCCGAGTTGGCTGGCAGAGTGCGTTTCTTCAGTTGTCTGACCTTCGGCGGCGATCTTTTCCTTGGATTTGAGGGGAGTGGCTCTTTCGCCTTTAATTTTGCGAACCAGGCTTTTGACGGATTCGTCGGTTTGTTCGCTGGTTGTGCTGGCAATAACTGCATTCTGGATGCGTGTGGCCAGTGCACCGAGTGGTGCAAAAGCGACTTTTCGTTGGTTGCGTGCTGTTGTGAGATCCGAGAAGGAGTCGTCAAGCGCTTTTTGAGATGCCTGCATTAGGGCAAGTTGGCTACTGAGTGCTGTAACTTTTAGCAGTGGATTGGCGGGGTTGTAGCTTGTTCCAAGTCCAGTTGCATGCGAAACGAGTTTGTCAAAGTTGGTAATATTAGGAATAGTACCGGTTCCATCTGATGTGATCATAACTTTTTCTTTTTAATTAGTATTTTTTTTGGTTGCTCTGTGTCAACACTGCATTCAACTATTAATGGTCTAGTTGGTTGTGCGGTTAATTAACACGAAGCAAAAGTAGAAAATGTTTTTTTTATTTGCAATGGGTATTCTTTGTGTTTTAATAAAAATTAAGTGTTCAATGATTTGGTTTTTAGTTGTTTGGTTGGTCTGTAAAGGGTGAAAAATGTGTTACAGGCTATTTAGACTAATTGTGGTAATAAATGCGTTATTTTATGCATTAAGTTTATTTAACTTGTGAAATCAATTTAATTGGTTATACAGATTAAGGGCGGGTAAGTAAAAAGGAGAGTTTATGGAGAGAAGAAGGGAAAGTCTGGCTACGAGGTGGCCGGACTTTTTTGTTGGGGGGTATACGAAATTTGAAGAGAGAAATTTTGAATAAAGGATGAAAATATAATAATTGTGTTGCTTATAATCTACGACTTATAGTCATCAAATTAAGATATTTGCACAGCAGAAATAAAAAAGTTAATGTGTTTGTTGTCAATTTAGAGGTTAATGATTAGTTTTGTGAAATTAAATAATTTGAATCAAAACTCAACTCCGAATGCTAAGTTATTATTTTGGTGATACAATAGATAATTTTTTCCGAAAAAATACGGAAGAAATAATTGGTGCAATCACTCTTTCAAATCAGTTTGATTCAAATACGAATCAGAATAAATCGTGGAAGCAACAAATTGAAATTTTGAAAAAGTCACTTGTAGGATTACATGGTATGATTTATTTTGAATTTTCAATTCCTCGAATGGGCAAACGAGTAGATTGTCTTTTGATTATTCGAAATATTGTTTTTGTGATTGAATTTAAGGTTGGCGAAAAAGAATATCTGAGTGTAAACTACGATCAGGTTTGGGATTATGCTCTTGATTTAAAAAACTTCCATAAACCGAGTCACAGTGCAGTTTTGGTACCAATTCTTTTAGCAACAGAGGCGAAAGATTTAGCTATTCAAATTATTGAAACGTCACATGAAGACCAATTAATTAAGCCATTAAAAGCAAATAAAATAAATCTTAGTGAGGTCGTTAAATATTGCCTTCAAAACCTAACAACTGATTTAGATATTGATGGTGATGAATATATAAAGGGTAGCTATTCTCCAACTCCGACAATAATCGAAGCAGCAGTTTCGATGTATAAAAATCACTCAGTGGATGAAATAACAAAAAGGGATGCTGACGCTAAGAATTTGACAGATACTACTAATTCAGTTTCAAAAATAATTGAATATGCACAAACGGAAAATAAGAAAGTTATTTGTTTTGTAACTGGCGTTCCAGGAGCAGGAAAAACTCTTGTTGGATTGAATATTGCGACAAAACATTTAGATAAAGAACAAGCCACAACAAGTGTTTTTCTTTCTGGAAATGGGCCACTCGTTGCCATTCTTCAAGAAGCCTTGACAAGAGACAAAGTTCAGCAAGAAAAGGAAAAAGGAAATAGGATAACTAAAAGTTCTGCTCGTGAGGGTGTAAAAGCCTTTATTCAAATTATTCATCATTATAGAGATGCCTATTTGATTGACCCTAACGCGCCTTACGACCATGTTGCTATATTCGATGAAGCACAACGTGCGTGGAATAAAGAACAGACAATCAATTTTATGCGTCGGAAAAAGAATCAACCTGATTTCAAGTATTCTGAACCTGAGTATTTGATTTCTTGTCTTGATAGACATAAAGATTGGGCGGTTATCGTTTGTCTAGTTGGTGGAGGCCAGGAAATAAACACTGGTGAGGCAGGTATTTCCGAATGGCTTTATGCAATTAAAAATTCGTTTCCTGAGTGGGAGGTTTGCATATCGCCTAATTTGACAGACAGTGAATATAATGCTGTGGAAGCAATTGCAGAATTAGAAAGTTCATGCGTAACAAAATATGATTCAAATTTACATCTGTCAGTTTCGAGGCGCTCCTATCGTGCAGAAAATGTATCGCTTTTGATAAAACAAATTTTGGATATAAACAGAGACGGGGCGAAGGAAACGCTTTCGAATATATCAAATAATTATCCAATTGTACTTACGAGAAATGTTGAAGCGGCTAAGAAATGGCTGCGAGAAAAAGCGAGAGGTTCAGAAAGATATGGAATTATTGTCTCGTCACAGGCTTATCGCTTAAAACCACTAGCGATGGATGTTCGCATAGAGACAGATCCTGTACATTGGTTTTTGGGAGAAAAAGATGATGTTCGTTCGTCCTATTATTTGGAAGATGTGGCAACCGAATTTCAAGTTCAAGGATTGGAGTTGGACTGGGCATGTGTAACTTGGGATGGTGACTTTAGATATTCAGACGAAGGCTGGAAAACATATTCATTTGTAGGAAAGAAATGGCAGAATATCAATAAAGAGGAACGGAAACTGTATTTAAAAAATGCTTATAGGGTTTTATTGACACGCGCTCGTCAAGGTATGGTGATTGTTGTGCCAGAAGGAAATGAAGAGGACCATACCCGAAAGTCAGAATTTTATGACAATACTTTTAATTACTTGCAAAATATTGGTTTGCAAGTTATCTAATAAAATTATTTGAAAATGAAGAATCGCAGAATTTTTGAAACGATTGCTGATATAAGTTATATGGCAGGTTATAACAATCATTATTCTGGTAATTCTCGTTTTGATATTAGAACGTATATTTCTTGGGCAAAGGAATTTGAGAAAATTCATGCGAATACAAATTGGGATGAGAGCGACTATTTGTTAGCTGTAGAGAAATTTACAAATGATAAGATAGAGAAATCATTGGATATATTTTGATTAAATTTAAGATTTCACATTCTTCCAGCCTCCCTTATCTTTCCTCCATCTTTAGAAAATTAAAGATTCAAGTAAGCGCGGATTAATCAGTAAAATAAAATTTACGTGAGCCTTGGTATACATAGCTTTCCCTGAAATTTCGTCCAAAACGGGTTATATCCCAAAATTTCAAAAAAATTTTCTCTCTCTTCGAGAGAGAGAACGAGAGTAAGAAAACCCCGGCGGGCGGCTCTCTGCTGTTTGTTTGGAGAAAATGGTATTTCCTCCGACGGATGATGAATTGGGTCAAAAACGGAGCTAAAAAAGCGGTTTTAGATGCTATACTAAAGATGTACGGAACTTCCGTTTGTATTCCGCGGGAGTAGTTTCGTAGGTTTTGAGGAATAACCTTTTCATGTTTTCGGATGTTTTTAATCCACACTGAACAGCCACCTGGCTTTGTGTCAATTGTTTTTCAACCAAGTAGCGGCAGGCTGTCTCGAGTCGTATTTTTTCGATATATTTTGCTGGGGTTATGTTCATCTCGCGCAGAAAAACCCGGGCAAAGTTGCGGGGGCTCATCAACGATTTTTCGGCCAGAATTTCCACGGTGAGATCGTCCTTGATATGTTCGAAAATCCATTCCCTTATTTTATTTATCGGCTCATAATCACAATGCTGATACTCTAATGTTTTACTATATTGAGACTGATTGCCTGGTCGTTTAAGAAATAAAACCAATATACGGGCAACTTCAAGGGCGATGTTCCTTCCAAAATCTTCTTCCACCATGGCCAGTGATAAGTCCATACCGGCAGATATGCCTGCGGAGGTATACAGGTTTCCATCTTTTACATAAATAGGGTCTTTTTCAACTTTTATTTCAGGATAAAGCTTCGCCATTTTATCGCAAACGCGCCAGTGTGAAGTTGCCCGGTGTCCGTTGAGTATTCCTGCTTCAGCCAGCACAAAAGCGCCTGCACATATTGATCCTACGCGGCGAGTCTTGCTGACATTGTCTTTCAACCAGTTTAAAAGAAGTGGAGGAATTCTATTTTCCGGTGCTCCCTGAACATTACCTGCTACCAGGAAGGTGTCGACTTCGTAATTGATGGATTCAATACCGCCTTCACACACGATAGGGAGACCGGAGGAAGTAGTGACTGTGTTGGAAGAATCAACTGATAGTACATGCGTTGTATAAGATTCCTTTATAGCCGGAATATAATCTCTGATATAATCAATGGCTTTTGTAAATACCTCGAGTGGTCCAGCTATGTCGAGAATGGAAGCCATAGGAGGGGCTATGATTACAATGTGTTTTGTCAGCTCTTTTTTTATCATTCGATTTGTTTTGAATTGATGAACCAAAGATAGTTGTTTTCTGTTTTATAATGGCAGTAATTATGTGTTTTTTGTCATTACAGACAAAACAATAAAAGTGTAATTTTGCAGAGGAAAAAAGAATGAGACAGATTTTCAATAAAGTTTTATTAAAAAGATAAATGATATGAAAACAATTAAGATTGGAATTAATGGATTTGGCCGTATCGGTCGTCTTGTTTTTCGTGCAGCACAAAACTATGAACATATCCGGGTGGTTGGCATCAATGATTTGCTGGATGTGGAGTATATGGCTTACATGCTTCGATACGATTCGGTTCACGGACATTTTGACGGAACGGTGGAGGTAAAGGACGGAAGCCTTGTTGTAAACGGAAACACAATTCGTATTACTGCCGAGAAAGATCCGGCGAACCTGAAATGGGATGAAATAGGGGCGGAATACGTTGTGGAGTCGACGGGTATTTTTCTGACCAAAGAAAAAGCGGAAGCACATATCAAAGCCGGAGCTAAACGGGTTGTAATGTCGGGACCTCCGAAAGATGATACTCCGATGTATGTGATGGGAGTGAATGAAAAAGAATATAAAGGAGAAATTTTTGTTTCAAATGCCTCTTGTACTACTAATTGTGTGGCGCCACTGGTAAAGGTAATACATGATAAGTTTGGTGTGGAAGAAGCTCTGATGACGGCTATACATGCTACTACCGCCACCCAACGTACGGTAGATGCACCATCGATGAAAGACTGGCGGGGTGGACGCTCTATATTGGGAAATATAATTCCGTCGTCGACAGGCGCCGCCAAGGCAGTGGGGAAAGTAATACCTGAACTTGCCGAGAAAATAACCGGTATGTCATTCCGCGTTCCGGTGGCTGATGTTTCGGCAGTTGACCTGACTTGTCGCTTATCTACGCCTGCCACTTATGCCGAAATATGCGAGGTGGTGAAAGAGGCTTCCGAAAATAAACTAAAAGGAATTTTGGGATATACGGAGGATGCTTTGGTATCGACAGATCTGATAGGAGAAACACGTACTTCGGTTTTTGATGCGAAAGCCGGAATTTCGTTGAATGCTACTTTTGTAAAACTGGTGAGCTGGTATGATAATGAGTATGGTTTCTCCAATAAAATACTGGATCTTATTGCACAGATGGATACTGTAAAATAAGCAGACTACCGGGGATTAAAAAAACAGGAATCAGTCGACCTTGGCTGATTCCTGTTTTTTTTCTGATAATGTGTTACTCTGTGCTGAACAAAACGGGGATTTTGAAGTTATAATCACAACTGATATAAAATAATCGGGATAAAATCTGAGATAATGAATACTTGTACTGAAAATTTGGAAAACGACCATGTGTATGTTCTGAGACTGACGGATGTAATGGAAAAAATGGTTGTGGGGCTTGCTACCGATTTGTCGGATATGGAACTGGTGGTGAAATTGATTCAACAATATGCCGACGGTTTTCATCATGGCAAGGAGGAAAATCTGCTTTTTCCTTTGTTGGTGAAAAAAGGTTTTTCGGAGCATGAAGGTCCGGTGTCCGTAATGCTGCAGGAACATGCCGAAGGAAGAAATTTTGTGAAAGCGATGGTGAGTGATCTGGACAGGTACCGGGAAGGCGATGACACCGTATTGCCTGATATATACCGGAGTATGCAGGGTTATATTGACTTGCTTTGGGCTCATATAGGAAAAGAAAACAATGTGCTTTTCCGGATGGCAGATCGGGTGCTGAGTACTGCCGAGCAGGATGAGTTGCTGAAGAAATTTACAGAAATGGAAGCTACGGAATACGGGCAAGGGAAAATTCAGGGATTTATTACGGATATTGAGGGACTTGAAGTTAAAGTATTTACAAGTAAATAGTTACGAGTTACAAGGCTGTTGATCTGAATATTGGTTATATAAAAAACAGATCATTAATTTTTATTGAAAACTCTGATACAGAGAATTATTTTTAAACAGATATATTTATGGATGCATATGAATCAAATCGTCGTGATTTTTTGAAAAAGCTGGGACTGATAGCCGGGGCTACAGCTCTTACGGCTACAGGTCTGTCGGAGGTTACGGAACTGATTACCGATAATAAAAAGCAGTATAAGCTGACTCCCGAACAAAGTAAGTTTATGGCCATGTACGAAAAATGGCTGGATGAATTTCATGCTATGGCAAAATTCCAGAAAAAAGATCCGGACCACCTGGAAAATAACAAAAAGTTGGTGGCCTTGTCGGATGAAGCTGCTAAATGGCAAAAGGAACTTATTGAACATATGAAGGATGAGAACTTTGCTCGTCATTTTATGATTATGAGCGAGAAAGTAACAGCTACGATATAATAAGTTTTTTTCCTTATACCCACGGGCGGTTTTTAGCTATATTTTCCGCCCCAAGCCTCTAAAGGGAATGTTAAATAGTGCCGTTTTTGAAAAATTAAATTGGTACATTATATTCGTTCCATTACTTATTGTAATAGCTAATCAGGCGTTACGGTAATACCTGAGACTTCCCCCAGTTAAGCTATATCAGCCTTTCATGCTGTTTTTACTTACAAAAGATCTTGATGAGACAGTATCCTGAACGTGGAAGTTTCAGAGGAGATGGTGTTTCAATCTTCTTTTTTGTCTTTCCGGAAGTTTTTTCTATATTCTCCACATTTAAAGTGTATAATTCCACATTCTAAAGCTTTGTGCCAGATTACATTTGTACCCAATATTTACTGTTGGGCTAAGTTGTAGT
>JAATGT010000108.1 GCA_015654525.1 Bacteroidales bacterium | reverse complement strand
TGTTTGCTTTAATGTTACGAACATGCGCTTATTTGAGTAAATACTAGCGATTATCCATTTCTTTACAAAGCGAATTGAGAGTTTCCACCATGTTGCTGGTGTCGGTAATAATGGCATCATCGGCATCGGGCAGTTTGGCAAGGAAATGTTTTTCTATGTCGCCGTAAATGTTGAATTCCACCTTTTTCGGATCGACCAGCACCAGTTTTAGTTCGGCCGGATGCTTTTTGTAAAGCAAGGAAGTAATGATAGCGTTTAGCCCTACCGATTTACCTTGTCCGGTAGCACCTGCAACCAATAAGTGAGGCATTTTGGCCAGATCGACCATAAAAATATCGTTGGTAATGGTGCGTCCGAAAGCCACGGGCAATTCGAATTTTGATTCCTGAAATTTTTTGGAAGCAATGATAGAATGCATCGAAACCACCTGAGGGTCGCTGTTTGGAACCTCAATACCAATGGTTCCTTTGCCCGGAATAGGAGCAATGATACGTATGCCGGTTGCAGCCAGACTGAGCATGATGTCATATTCGAGGTTACGGATTTTAGAAATACGCACCCCGGCTTTTGGAACAATTTCGTACAACGTAATGGTTGGACCAACCGTTGCTTTAATGGTTTCTATTTCGATACCGTAATTCTGCAAGGTGGTGATAATACGGTTTTTGTTCGCATTTTGTTCCACCATGTCAATTTGGGTATCGTTGTCGGTGCCGTACACTTTGAGTAGATCGAGTGTAGGAGGGGTGTAGTGTGTCAGATCGAGCGTTGGATCATATTTTCCGAGTTTGGTTACATTGTAAAACGGATCTTCGTTATCGTCATTGGTCAGACCTGATTCCTCAGCATCCACAGCTTTGGTTTCTTCTTTTTCTTCGGGCTGCTGAGTCTGAATTTCAAACGGTACCTCTTCGTTTTCGTCTTGGGTTTCTACCTGTGGCGTTTCAATGATTAGTTCCTGCTCTTCATTATCAGTCCCTTTTACTATCCAGTCTTCAGGGATTATTTCGGTGCCTACTGCCACGGTGGCTTCATCTTCAAAAGGCTCATCGTTTATGCTGAATTCGGGTTCCGAAGCTTCAACTGTTTTTGGTTTGCGCAAGAAAAGTCTTCTCAGGAATGGAACGGTGGCTTTTGATGAGATGATGGCATAGACCAGAAAGGCTCCGATAAGTATCATCAAGGCACCCGATGTACCTACATAAGAAATCAACCACCTGCTTACCTGATCGCCCTGATTGCCACCCGGTGAAAAAGGGAAAGTATAATTTTCGTAGAATGGAATTAAAACATATCCCAGCAAAACTGATAGCCAAACCAACCAAAAGCAGGCATGGAAAAAGGCTTTCCATACAGATGCAACGCGCACCATCATAAGGCGTAATCCCACTACAGTAAAAAAGTAAACGACTGCGAACGAAGCCACTCCAAATCCGTGGCGCAAAAATTTATCGGCCAGGATGGCGCCTAACACAGAACCCCAGTTCTGTATGTCTGAGCGCATTTGCTGCAGTTCGTGCCACGACAAATCCATCTTACTCTGATCGGCGTAAGCGAAAAAGAAATAGGAAACAAATGACATGAACAAAAATAAAACTCCTAATAAAACTCCAATTCCCAGAATGATTCGGGTACGTTCGTCGGTCAGGAATTTTTTTAATTTGGCACCGTAAACTATTTCGGTTCCTCCGTTTGACTTACTTTGTCTTTTGGAGGTTGATTTTGGTTCCGGTTTTGATTCAGGTTTGGGAGTTTTAATGGGTTTTCTAGGTGCCATGTAGTTGCGTTTACAGATATAGTTAGAGGAGTTTATTGATTTGAATGCAAAAATAATAAAAAGCAACGCCTCAATTCCATCTTTTGATATAAATTTGCAGAAATATTTTTACATTGCTCATGTAAATTAGCATGTGGTTACCAACACGGATGCAGTGAGCAGATAACAACTAAAAAGGATGACTACAAAACAACGATATCAACATATCATTAATTGGTTTTCGGAAAATGTGCCGGTGGGCGAAACCGAATTGCATTACACTGATCCTTTCGGACTGCTGGTGGCGGTTATTCTGTCGGCCCAATGTACCGACAAACGGGTGAATATGATTACTCCTAAACTGTTGGCCGATTTTCCTACTCCGGAAGTCATGGCTGTAACAACGCCCGAGGTGGTTTTTGAATATATTCGTTCCATATCCTATCCCAACAATAAAGCAAAGCATCTGGTGGGCATGGCACAGAAGCTGGTGTCTGATTTTGGTGGAATTGTTCCCGATGATGTGGATCAGCTTCAGACCTTACCCGGTGTAGGACGTAAAACGGCTAATGTGATTGCCTCGGTGGTTTTTAATAAGCCGGCCATGGCGGTTGACACCCATGTTTTCCGGGTCTCCGAGCGGTTGGGACTCACTACCGATTCCAAAAATCCGCTTCAAACCGAACGTGAACTGGTGAAATATATCCCTGCCGACCTTATCCCTAAAGCACACCATTGGCTTATACTGCACGGACGTTATGTTTGCTTGGCGCGCAAGCCTAAATGTTCTGAATGTGGTCTGACAACCTGGTGCAGATATTACGTAAGTCAATAAAATATGTTTTTCAATCAAAAAAACCATTGTTCATCCTTAATAAATTTTTATATTTGCGGGATTAAATCAAATTTAAAACTATAACAATTACAAAAAATGATAGATGAAGAATTAGTCCGTTGCAGACCTTGCGGATATGTAATGAAAGCTAGCGACTTGGGCGATGTGTGTCCGGCTTGTGGTTTACCCCGCAATGTGTTTGAACCTTATCGTGAAAGAGTTTCGCCCAATCGATTATTGATTTTGAGCCTTGATATTCACCCCATCGCTATACACCTTTCGCAAACATTCGTGGCTTTGACACCGATGTTGATCATTTTCCACCTTATTTTTCCGGATTTTCAGGCAACTATTGCGCACTCGGTAATCACCTTTTCAGTTTGGGCGTTGCCGGTATCGTTGATAGCTTCTACTATATCCGGTATTGTGGATGGAATTACCCGTTTCAAAACATTGAGAACGCCTTTGCTTAAGTCGAAGATAATTTACAGTATGGCAATATTGATACTTTCAATTTTGCAGTTGATACTGTTTGTTCCCGAAACTTACACCTGGGTAACCATTGTGCTTAGCTTTTTGTCTCTGGGATGTGCCGTTAAGTTGGGATTGCTCGGAAAGCACCTGTTAGATGTGATTTTGCCCGGAACTTATGTGCGTCGTAAGAAAAAAAATACGAAATATGCACCTAAAACGAAGGTAGAAAAAACAGAAACTGCTGATGCGCTCGAAAGGCCTAAGCTGGTGAAAAAGCCGAAAGTGGATCCGGAAGATACCGGGGAATAGAGCATAATTTCTGAAAAATAAGATCCCTGTTTCCATTTTTTTTGGAAGCGGGGATTTTTTTTTACACTGGCGTGACGCCACTAACGGAATTGTGTTGGTTGATAAGTAAGTGAATGATATTACCCCCAAATCCTCTAAAGATAAAGAGTGGTATTCGAGACGATGAGAACAAGGGTAGGAGACGAAAGTAATCAATTCACAATTGTCTTCGGCCTGAAAGGCTACTATATCTTAGCCCGGGGTGAAGCCCCGGGTAGATGGATGAGAGGTGTTTTAGGGCTGTAAGCCCGGCATAGTAGGTTGCAAAGATGGATTCAATTGGTCTGAATCTACACAGGTCGCTCCTCCGGAGCTCTGTTGGTTTGGATGCGTATTTCTACAAACAGGATGCTCCTCCGGAGCTATAATTGGTTTGTAAGTGATTGATAAACTCCGTAGGAGTCATCTATTTGTAGTCAATGTGTGGTGCCTGATACCCGAGCTCCGTAGGTAGCGACCTCCGTCTGTCTGTTGTTGTTTGTTCAAACAGTGCAGATGGTATGATTCTACACAGGTCGCTCCTCCGGAGCTATAATTGGTTTGTAAGTGATTGATAAACTCCGTAGGAGTCATCTGTTTGTAGTCAATGTGTGGTGCCTGATACCCGAGCTCTGTAGGTAGCGACCTGCCGTCTGTCTGTTGTTGTTCGTTCAAACAGTGCAGATGGTATGATTCTACACAGGTCGCTCCTCTGGAGCAATAGTTGGTCTTTGATATCCTTATTCTCTTAGTTCATAACTCATAATTGATAATTCATAATTTCCTACCTCTTTCCTTTTTTGTAAAAAAAATGTGTTGTAAAACATAAAATTTAGGGTAAAATATTTCGTGCAAACTGTTGCAATATAAAAATATTCAATTTATATTTGCAATCGTAAAGTCTTAATTCTCCAAAAATGAATTTTATAGAAAAAGAAAGGAGGTTTCTCACGCAAAGCACGTTATATATGCATTTAATCGAAAACGCAATGTTGATATGTCGCAAAGGAAAGGCGTTTCGGGATATCTTTACAAATAACAAACAGCCCTCACTCTACTCGTACTGCTGACAGAGGAAGCTCCCGTATTGGAGTAGCAGAAGGCCAAAACATCTCCGGCATTAAATCAAAGCTTATAACCCGAACTTATTACATCAGTGCTCGTGTCCGATATCGATGTGCTTATCCACAGATAATATCTGATCATGTACAGTTGCAGGTCTTACAGTCGACAAATATACATCTGATAGTGAACATATATATCTGATAGTCGACAAGTACAGGTCTTACAGTGGACAAGTGCACATTTGCAACGGACAAGTAGACGTCTTACAGTGGACAGGTACTCATCTGCGACGGACAGGTACAGGTCTTACAGTGGACAGGTACTCATCTGCGGCGGACAGGTACACGTCTTACAGTGGACAGGTACTCATCTGCGACGGACAGGTACACGTCTTACAGTGGACAGGTACTCATCTGCGACGGACAGGTACACGTCTTACAGTGGACAAGTACACATCTGCAACGGACAAGTAGACGTCTTACAGTAGACAAGTACTCATCTGCAACGGACAAGTAGACGTCTTACAGTGGACAAGTGCACATCTGCAACGAACAAGTAGACGTCTTACAGTGGACAAGTGCACATCTGCAACGGACAAGTACAGGTCTTACAGTAGACAAGTGCACATCTGCAACGGACAAGTAGACGTCTTACAGTAGATAAGTACACATCTGATAACTATAAGTGAAATTATATAAACTATTGGTTCGATCTTAATTACCAGCTCAATACATTTGTTTACATCGGTTGGTAATTTACAGTCATCAGGGAGCATTTCCTCGTTGCTCCCTCTTTTGCAAGACTTGCAATGCGGGATTAGTCGGCCCCGTAGCATCCAAAGTATCGCGCTAAACGGTTGCTTGCTTTTTTTCGATTGCAATTTATGACCTTTATAAACTAATACACAGCCGTGGTCAACAAACATTTTTCCACGCCAAACCAAGCTGGGTTGTAATAAGACTGCCTGTGTATGAAAAATTACAAGAAATATGACAAAAAGACAAGATAAAGTACTTGAAATGCTTAAGCGTTTGGCTTCCTTTAAAAAGAAAAATGCCGATGCTTTGAGTTTATTGGTAGCGCTTAACGCTCTTTTTGATGAGCTCGACGAAAAGATTGATCTGATCGATGCACTCAAATTTCAGCAACAAAACAGTACCAAGGGATCAACCAACCAGAAAAATGATTACCGTCTGAGAGCCATTCAAAAAGGAGTTGAAATCATTTTTGCCCTGAAAGCGTATGTCAAAGCCAGTGGAAATAAAATTCTAGAAATGGATGTCGATTTTACCGAAACAGAGTTGAAAGCGATGGGTGGCGACAATCTGAAACTTGCACTGGACCGGATTCATGGCAATGCCCTAAAGTATACCACCGAATTGCTCTCTTACGGGGTTACTGTTCCTAAAATAACCGATTTTCGTTCGGCTATCGATCTTTTTGCAGCTTCTATCACTACTCCCAAAGATGGTAAGATCGATCATAAAAATGTTACAGATAAGATTGATAACGAAGTGGATGCTGGATTAGAAATTGCTAAACAGATAGATCTTGTGATAGGCTCTATCCGCTATACCAACGCTACACTCTACAATGAATATCAGAATGTGCGTCAGGTCGAATCTTATACCCGTTCGTTTACTGCGCGTGTTCAGATAACCGATGCTGCCACTGGGGTGGGCATTGGAGGTGCTAAAGTGGTGTTTTTACTTGCCGACAACATGGTGCTTGACAGACTTACAGCCGCAGGAGGCGGTGTGAATATTAAATCCATCGACGAAGGTGAATATACTGTTGATGTCAGTAAGTTAGGCTATATAACTCAAACACTTAATTTTATCGTTACCGACGATCAAACCAATGCGCTGGCGGTAAAATTGGTGAAACAAGCCTGATTCTTTTTCATCATTCCTCCTTGTATGTGCAGGGAGGAATGTTATTAAAAGACTTGAGTTTAGTTGATAGTTGACAGTTGATAATTCACAATTAATGCGAATCGGTAGTTGAAAATAATAGTCCGTAGGACTTATATATCCATAGAATTAGATAGATATGCCTGTTTATTGTCCGTAGGACATTTACATTTTAGCTTGTTTATCCCCTACGGGGAATTGACTGTATTGGTTTTCATTTTCTATTGATATGTATTCCCTACGGGAAATAACTCATTATAAATAGAATGTGTATGTATGCAACTCCTGATTCGCATAATGAATAATTAATATCGAATAATCTGTTTTGGAATTAATTAGTTAATTAGTAACTCAACAACTCGTAACTCGTAACTATTCTTCGGCCTGAAAGGCTACTATATCTTAGCCCGGGGTGAAGCCCCGAGTAGATGAATGAGAGATGTTTCAGGGCTGAAAGCCCGGCATAGGAAGCTGCAATAAAATACAATGTTTTTTTAGAACTAAACTTTGCATCCCTGACATCCTTGTAACCCCATACCTTGTAACTCGTAACTATTTAATTAAAACCTTATGAAATACAATACTGCAATTTTTTACGATATAGAAAATCTGATAGGTGGATACAGTATATCCAACGTAGAGTTGCTTATTAACCTGTCGTTGAAACAAATTATGGCACAGGTAAAGCAAAAAAACATTGGTAAAATAGCCATTCAACGTGCGTATGCCGATTGGAGTGTACCTCGCCTCAATCAACTGAAGGCTGATATGGTGGAATTGGGCGTAGAACCTAAGCAAATGTTTGGTTTTGGAAAAGGAGCGGTGAAAAATGCAGCCGACATCCAGCTCTGTATCGACGTCATGGAAGTGGCTTTTACCAAGCCCGATGTGGAAATATTTGTAGTGGTGTCAGGCGATGGCGGTTTCTCGTCGCTGGCTAATAAACTCCACGAATATGGTAAGTTTGTTATTGGCTGTGCGTACAAACGAAGTACCAACAAAATATTCGAAGCCATTGCCGATGAATTTATCTGGCTCAGCGAACCCAATACCACCACGGTGCCACTCAATTTTCCCGACAACGGTATTCGTTTTGGTGAAAACTATCTCACGGCCTTTGCCCGGGAGTACAAACCTCTGTCGGATGTGTGTCTGGAAACCGCACAAAAAGTATCTGCAGAGATTTTTGCGTTTATGATAGCCAACCACGACATTCATACTAAATTGATGAATGGTGGTGTAAATATCTCTATTTTTACAGAATTGTTCCGCTATCGGCTCAGTGGATTTCTGCATAAAGCATACGGATTCCCCCGCAGCATCGACTTTATCCAGTCGGTAATCGAAAAATCGGAACTGAAAGTGGTGTTGAAAGGGCTTAGTGACTATCGGCTAACCTTCAAAAACCACAAAGTAGTTGGCTTCGACGACGTGGTAAAAACTCCCGAACGACCAGCCGTACATACGCTTGACAATTATAAGCAAATACTCTCTACCGAGTCTCCCTCGTTCCGTCAGTTCGACAAAGAGATGATTCTCACCATTTCAGGTCATTTGTGCGACAAGAAGAAAACCTTCCAAAAGATCTCGTTGGAGAGTATCACCAAAAAACTGAATAGAAAATTCAGCTTTGATAGCCTCGAAATAGTAAAAACCGTAACTTCGCTTATATCCGGTGGCTGTTTTGTCATCAATGCCGAAGCCAACACGCTGGACAGCCAAACCTTGTCCTTTCTTCCCGACACTCCGGAACAATCCCTTGCACAGTTGGAAAAGGCCATGGAGCAGAAGATAGTAGTTAAATTAAATCGGGTCAATTCAAACGTATTCAAAGGAATACTAACTTGAAGAGTAAAGAGCAAAGAGTAAAGAGTAAAGAGTAAAGAGCAAAGAGTAAAGAGTAAAGAGCAAAGAGTAAAGAGCAAAGAGTAAAGAGCAAAGAGTAAAGAGTAAAGAGTAAAGAGTAAAGAGCAAAGAGTAAAGAGTAAAGAGTAAAGAGCAAAGAGTAAAGAGTAAAGAGTAAAGAATAAAGAATAAAGAGTATAATCTAAAATCTCTTGTAAACTTGTAACTAATGACTCGTAACTAATAACCTATGAAAAAAGAAGCCAAACGCACGAAAAGGAACGTCAGCAATGCCGAATTCTATGAAAAAACTCTTGCTATGACTGTCATTCCGCAAGTAAAGAGTTATATATTTGATAATTATTATAGTGCGTTGCTCAATTTAGAGCCCAAACAATATGTTGAAATCGAAAACTTGATTAATAGTGAGTTTAAATTTTTTTCGACGTCCTTAGCAGCATGTTATCTATTTTCCACCGATATTACGCCTTTCGATGAATTCAGCTTTGTGGATGAAAAATCATACGATGGAACTCTGGCTCAATGGCCCGTCTACGAGCAGTGGTACACGGATCAATTCGATATTGACAGTTTAAACAGTGGTGAAATCAAAGGCTCCAATCCTGACGGGCTGCAAAACGAAAAGAGCTGTATGCAAACCCACTGTGATCTTTCGGCTCAGGCACACAGAAACATGGAAATGCTTAAGAATTTTCTGCGCCGGGCATACAGTCATTTTAATCCGGTTCTTCATCAATATATCGAGCAATACGCAGCCTTCGATCTGGCCGCATGTTCTCCCGATGGCATCAAAGCCTATCAGTTAGATATCGATGCACTGATCGAAGGCCTGTTCAGGAAGTTATATGCTTTGTTGTTTCTAAAAAGCTAAAATTTAGGACAACAGATTTTCCTTGAATAAACTGGAATCAAAAGTAAATGTTAACCGTGAAGTTGAATAAATAATTTTTAAGAATATAAATAACAACAAATTACGTATGATAGATAAAAATGAATTACGAAAAGCCAGATATGAGTACGATGAATTGAGGGAGATGTTACCCGAGAGGATAAATGAAGTTTTTGATCAATGTTTTGATTTGCTTAGCCCGTTTGTATCCTACATTTATCCGGTTCGGGAAGAGTTGAAGATAGTTCTTCGCCAATTGCAAAGAGAGCAATTTCCGGAACTGAATATAACCGACAATCCATATTTATTGCAATGCATTGACGATATTCTGGATTTTGACGCAGATGGGTTATCATCACGAATTCATAATGAACTTTGTGACATTGAAGCCGGGGTGAATAAAGAGACAGATGATGAGCAATTTCGTTGGAAGGTGGAGCATTATGCCGGACTAAGTGAACCACACTTGAGAACCATAGAAGATTTTGAGCAATTTACGCTCACCTACGAGGAAAAAGTGGAGATGGTAAATGAAATAAATGCAGAGTCTATTGCTGATTGCAACGAAATCAATAGTTTGAAATCCGAATTTATGGAAGTAGTACAACCCATATTGTTTAAATATCATGGAGAGCGTCTCGACGAACTGGATAGTGCCGGTTGGCAGCGTTATGCAATTGTGCTAGGCTATGGTTTTAGTTCTTATCTCGAAAATTTTGGTAGCTTGGCTTATCACCTGAGGCAAGGTCATATAGAAGGTAATCCCGGTATGAGCTTTTTTAATTATAGAGTTCATTTAAACCAAACTAAAGCGTAGGTCACCGGTTGTTTCGGTTCCATCCTTCATCAGCGCTAAAATTTATCCGTCTCGTATTCGTTCTGGTTCGTTGAAAACCAACTTCTTCTCGTAAGAGCTAGAGGGGAAGGCGTGGTTTCATGCAACAAGATTTAGATCTTGGTTGTTATAGGATTTATAAAACAAAAACTAATAATTAAAATAGAAACATTATGGACAATCAAGTAAAAATTCAAGACCTTATTGACTCTAAAATCTTAACCCAAAGAAAAGTCTTTCTTTGGGGAGAAGTTGATGATAATTCGGCAAAGCATGTAATAGATCGACTTTTATATTTGGAACTATTAGAGCCGGGTAAAGAAATTCAGTTGATAATCAATAGTCCTGGAGGACAAGTAACATCCGGTTTTGCAATTTATGATACTATGAATAGTATAACAAGTCCTATCTCAACAATTTGTGCAGGACTTGCAGCCTCTATGGGTTCTATTATTCTATCTGCCGGAGAAAAGGGACGAAGATTTGTACTGCCCAATGCACGCGTAATGATTCATCAACCTAGTGGTGGAGCAGGTGGACCGGCAGCAGATATTGAAATTCAGATGGATGAAATAATAAAGGTAAAGAAATCAGGAGCTGAGATTTTGGCCAGTAATTGTGGACAAACAGTTGATAAAGTTATGAAAGACTTTAACCGGGATTATTGGATGTCTGCAGGCGAATCTATAGAATATGGTATTGTTGACGGATTACTTGACAAATTAATCTAATCAATGCTTTATATCTAATCTTCTTTTATAAGTTTAAGGTATTTTATTCGCACAATTACAGATAAGTACAGGTCACGACCTGTACTTATCTGTAATTGTTGGCGCTGTGAAAATGAATCAGATATAAGTATATGCAATGATTATTCACCCAATCCTTTTTTTGCTCACCAATCAAATAAATCCTATCTTTGTACGCCGAAGCCGTCAACTGATTTTTGATTGGGCTAAGGGTATGTTTAGTAGGTATTGATGTTCGATAATCAGTTTTTCGAATGCAATTTGTCGCTAAACACTCTTGTAATTATCTATTTGTAACATGTAACTCTTTTTGATTATGCGTAAAATTCTGATTATAGTAGTTGTTGCTCTGTCTGTGTATTTAGCGGGACAGGCACAAAATAAAGCCGTATTAAAAGACGGTATTTGGCGCGGCGAGTTGTCGGTAGCCGGCAATCATAAGGCTCCTTTTCTGTTCGAAGTAAAAAATGCTGCTGGTACTTCGGCCCGTGTTGTGCTGATCAATGGCGAAGAGCGGGTAGACCTGCCAGGAATAAAGTATCGTGGCGATTCGGTGATTATTCCCGTGGAGTCCTTTGATGCAGTCATTAAAGGCTCTGTGTCCGGCAATACTTTGCAGGGTCGCTTTCTGAAAAACTATATTTCCAATGATGCCGGAATAGCTCTTACGGCGGAATACAACAACAAAAACCGTTTTGCTCCGGTGGCTAACCCTACGGACGTGCCGGTAGACGGTAAATGGGATGTGTTGTTTGTGGGCGAAAAAGGGGATACTACGCGTAATGTAGGAATTTTTAAGACCGTAAACCGCATTGTTACAGGTTCTATCCTGACCAATTCTGGCGATATGCGTTTTCTTGAAGGGGCATATACGGCTACAGGTGTACAGCTTTCGGCCTTTGCAGGCCTAAGCCCGTATTTGTTCGAACTGAACTTCGAAGGGAAAGATCGTTTTGAAGGCACTTTCTTTACAGCCCGTGGCAAAACCAAACTGATAGGTATACGTAATGTAAAAGCGGCGTTGGCAGATCCTTACACGCTTACGAAAATGAAGAGCGGTACTGAAACGCTTAGCTTCAAGCTCCCGAACATAAATGGACAAACGGTGTCGCTGAGCGATGCGCGTTACGAAAACAAAGTGGTGATCATCTCCATCCTTGGAAGCTGGTGCCCCAACTGCATGGATGAGATGAAGTACATGGCACCCTGGTACAAAGCCAACAAGAGTCGTGGTGCGGAAATCATCGGTTTGTCTTTCGAGCGCAAGGATGATTTTGCGTATGCCAAAGCAGCTATTGCCCGTATGAAAGCAAAATACGGGGCGGAATATGAAATCTTGTTTGCCGGAAAAGTGGGCGACGAAGCTACGGCAAAAGCACTACCCGAAGTGGAAAAGGTGTCCAGCTATCCAACAACTATCTTTATCGACAAAAAAGGAAAAGTTCGTAAAATATATACCGGTTACAACGGTCCTGCTACGGGATTGTTTTACGAAGAATTTAAACAAGACTTTAATGCCCTGATGGATCAGTTGCTGGCAGAATAATAAGACTTATAACTTTCAACTTTCCCAAAGTTTTAAACTTTGGGAAAGTTGAAATAAAGTCTCAATTTCGAAATATTAACCCCGGCTTTTGTTCTTCATACAATTTTTTATTCTACATTTGTCGCAACTTTTTACGCACAACTTTGTTTGAGTAACAAATGAAAAAACTTTTCTCCATAGTATTCGCAGCGATGATACTCCTTTCGGGGATGCATCTGTCACTTGCTACACATTTTTGTGGAGGAGAAGTTTCGGCTGTAAAACTGTCGTTTACGCACCAAAATGCCAGTTGTGGCATGTGTTCTACCGATGCTACCAGCAAAAAAAATATAGCTTCCGAAAGCTGCTGCAAAAACGAACTGTCGTTTTATGCTGTTGATACCAATTATAACCCTTCTACTTTAGAAATAAATAAACCTGTCAATCATCTTTTGCAGGTTTTCTATATTCCCGAAAGTGTTGGAATACAATTTTTCAATACTCGTTCTTCTCTAAACGCAAATGTCCAGCCACCGGGAAAATTCATTGCCAGTGCTGTAAGTCTGCCCGATATTTGCGTATTCCGCATTTAAAGCCCCCTAAATCCCCCATGGGGGACTTTTAGATAGTGTTTTCATTTGAATAATTTCATTTGAAGACATAATCTATATACCTGTATTTTACTCTTTACAAATTTTATTATAAACTAGGTCTTTAAGTCCCCCAAGGGGGATTTAGGGGGCTTTCAACCCAAAAAACAAAATGAAATCATTAAAACATTTCCTTGTAGCTATTATAGCTATTACAGTAAGTGCAACTTCTTATGCACAAATGGCCGATCATTCAAAAATGTCTGCCACAAAAACCGAAACTATTAAGGTTTCCGGTAAATGTGAATCGTGTAAAGCACGTATTGAAAAAGCCGCAAAAGTAGATGGTGTTACCAAAGCTGTTTGGAACGAGAAAACCAAAATACTTACATTGGCTTACGATCCTTCAAAAGTGAGAAGTGCAGATATTCAGAAGAGAATAGCAGATGTTGGTCACGATACTCCTTTGTTTAGAGCCGAAGCTAAAACGTACAATGCTTTACCTTCTTGCTGTAAATATAGATAAGTCAGAAACTAATTCCGGGCAAAGCCTGATTTTGCCCGGAATTAATATATTTCAAAAGTCATATTATATTCTAAAAAATCAAACAAAATGAAAACTATAAAATTCTTCATAGCCATTGTGGCACTTACTTTCTCTACAGTAATATTTGCAGCTAATGCAACCAAAACAGAAACCATCAAAGTATCGGGCAAGTGCGAAACATGTAAAGCCCGCATTGAAAAGGCTGCCAAAGTGGACGGCGTGACGAAAGCCGATTGGAGCACAAAAACTAAAGTGTTGACTTTGGTTTACGATCCGGCAAAAGTGAAAAGCGATGACGTTCAAAAGAAAATTGCCGCTGTAGGTCACGACACAGCTAAGTACAAAGCCACTGCTGCTGCTTATAATGCTTTGCCCGGATGCTGTAAATACAGATAATGTGTTGATGTGATGATTAGCTGATGTGATGATTAGTTGATTAGCTGATGTGATGATTAGTTGATCAGCCGATATGGTGATTAGTTGATTAGGTTATATGATGATTAGTTGATTGGCTAATGAGGTGATTCGTTGATTGTCTGATATAATGATTTATTCATTAAAATATTTTGATTAATTCATCATTTTCACATCACCACATTACCACATTACCACATTACCACATCACCACATCATCACATTACTACATCATCTAATTGTCACATTAGTATTATGTTCAACAAACTCGTCAAATATTTTCTCGAGCACAGGCTGATTACCTTTATTTTTCTGATTGCCTTCGTGGTAATGGGAATTGCGTATTCGCCCTTCAATTGGAAAACGGGGATAATTCCCCGTGATCCGATTCCGGTGGATGCCATTCCCGATATTGGTGACAATCAGCAAATCGTTTCTACCGAATGGATGGGTCGCTCGCCCAAAGATATACAGGATCAGATTAGTTATCCGCTCACTTCCGCCTTGCTGGGCATTCCGGGAGTAAAAACCATTCGGAGTACGTCCATGTTCGGCATGTCGTTTATCTATATTATTTTCAAAGATAATGTGGAGTTCTACTGGAGTCGTTCACGCATTTTAGAGAAACTGAATTCATTGCCTGCCGGAACATTACCGCAAGGTGTTCAACCTTCACTTGGGCCAGATGCTACGGCTTTGGGGCAAATATTCTGGTATACGCTCGAAGGGCGCGACCCGAAAACAGGCAAGCCCAATGGTGGTTGGGATCCACAGGAATTGCGTACCATTCAGGATTTCTATGTCAAATACAGTCTGTCGGCTGCCGAAGGTGTTTCGGAAGTGGCTTCGGTGGGTGGTTTTACCAAGGAATATCAGGTGGATGTAAACCCCGAAGCACTGAAAGCTTTTGGTGTTTCGGTGATGGACGTGATGAACGCTGTCAAAAAAAGTAATCTCGATATTGGTGCCGAAACCGTGGAACTGAATAATGTGGAATACATTATCCGGGGACTCGGTTACGTGAAAAATTTGGAGGATCTGGACAATTCGGTTGTTTCGGTGCGAAATAATATTCCTGTCAGGATAAAAGATGTAGCCAAAACTTCCTTTGGTCCGGCTACTCGTCGTGGTGGACTTGACAAAGCCGGAAGCGAAGCGGTAGGAGCGGTGGTGGTAGCCCGTTACGGTTCTAATCCGATGGAAGTGATTGGCAATATAAAGGCCAAAATAAAAGAAACAGCAGCCGGATTGCCTCAGAAGACTTTGCCGGATGGCAGTATTTCGAAAGTTACCTTGGTACCTTTTTACGACCGTACAGGTTTGATTAAAGAAACTATTGGAACACTCGAATCGGCTCTTTCGCACGAAATTCTGATTAGTATTATCGTTATTATTGTACTGGTGTTGAATCTTCGGGCTTCGGTGATCGTTGCCGGACTATTGCCATTGGGCGTATTGATGACTTTTATTCTGATGCATTTTTTCCATGTGGATGCCAATATCGTGGCATTATCCGGTATTGCCATTGCCATTGGCGTGATGGTAGACATTGGTATTGTGGATGTGGAGAACATTCTACGACATCTGGAAATGCCCGAGAACAAAGGCATTCGCGGTAAAGAATTGATGAATGTCATTTACCTGGCCACAACCGAAGTGCGTGCTGCGGTGGTGACTTCCATCGCTACTACCATTGTCAGCTTCTTGCCGGTATTCGCTATGGAAGCAGCCGAAGGGAAGCTCTTCCACCCGCTGGCGTTCACTAAAACATTCGCCTTATTGTCAGCCTTTATCCTTGGTATCGTAGTATTGCCAACTTTGGTGCATATTGTTTTTGATATACGGATAGATACGAAAAAGATTCGCCGTTATTTTAATGGTGGGTTAATCATTGCCGGACTGTTATTTGTGGCTATCTGGCAGGTTTGGCCGGCTTTGGCATTGGTGGCTGTGGGAATAAATAATCTGCAGGATTACCGCTGGCCGAAAGAAAGGAAAGAGTTTCCAAACTATATCAATATCGGTATTACGGTTTTGGTGGCAGTATATTATTTGTCCATGGAATGGCTGCCGTTAGGTGCTCACAATAGTTTGTTGGTAAACTTTCTGTTTGTAGCGGGAATCGTTGCGGCTATCCTGAGTGTTTTAATGACGATGGTTCATTTTTACGAACCGATTCTTCGTTGGGCATTGATACATAAATGGAAATTTTTGATATTGCCGGCTTTTACTTTGTCCTTCGGATTATTGGTCTGGATGGGATTCGATAAAGTATTCGGACCGGTAGCAGCAGGTGCTGAGAAGATAGGTTGGCAAGCACCGGCAAAGGCTTTTCCCGGAATTGGTAAAGAATTTATGCCGTCGCTTAACGAGGGTTCGTACTTACTTATGCCAACCAGTATGCCGCATTCGAGTATCGAAAAAAACCTGCAATATATCGAAACACTGGATAAACGGCTTGCATCTATTCCCGAAGTGGAAGTAGCTGTAGGCAAATGGGGGCGTGTGAATTCGGCGCTCGATCCTGCTCCGGTGCAGATGTTCGAGAATACAATTAATTATCGTCCCGAGTATATTCTGAACGAAGAAGGGCACCGCGAACGCTTCAAAACAAATAAGAATGGAAGCTATATTTTAAATACTGAAAAAATTAAAAAGGAAATAGGTAGAAATGAAATAGAAATAGGTGGAAATAAAATAGAAATAAAAGATATAAGGGAAATATCTTTTGATAAGGAAAAAGAGGTATTTCATTTTATTGTAAATGATAAAGAGTATACATCTAAAGCTCCCTACTCCGATATTTCAATCTATTTCGACATATTTCAATCTATTTCAAAAAGTAAAAATATTTCTGATTATTTGATTGTTGATAAAGGTGGTGAATATTTCCGTCAGTGGCGACCACAGATTAAAAAGCCGAATGACATCTGGAATGAAATTGTGAAAGTAACTGATATTCCAGGCTTGACTTCTGCTCCTAAATTACAGCCGATTGAAACCCGATTGGTAATGCTTTCTACCGGAATGCGTGCGCCGATGGGATTAAAAGTCTACGGACCGGATTTGGAATCAATAGAAAAAGCGGGCATGCAGTTCGAAAAAGCATTGAAAGGAGTTCCTTCGGTAAAGGCTTCGTCGGTGTTTTATGATCGTGCTGTTGGTGCGCCTTATCTGGAAATAAAGCTCAACCGCGAAAATATGGCGCGCTATGGAATGACCGTGAGCGATGTGCAGGAGATTTTGCAAGTGGCTCTGGGAGGTATGGCGCTGAGTACTTCGGTGGAAGGACGCGAACGTTTCCCGATGCGTGTGCGCTATGCCCGCGAGTTGCGCGATAATCCCGAAGACATCAAGCGAATTCTGATCCCGGCGATGAATGGAACGCAAATTCCATTGAGCGAATTGGCCGATATCAACTATACACGTGGTGCGCAAATGATTCGCAGTGAAAATACATTTCTGGTTGGTTATGTTATTTTCGACAAACAGGAAGGTAAAGCCGAAGTGGATGTGGTAAATGAAGCCGGTAAGGTGTTGCAGAAAAAACTGGATTCGGGTGAATTAAAACTACCCGCTGGTGTTACTTACAAATTTGCCGGAAACTACGAAAATGAGATTCGGGCTACGGAACGCTTGTCCATCGTTATCCCTATTAGTTTATTGCTGATTTTGCTCTTGTTGTACTTCCAGTTCAAAACGGTGACTGCCTCATTTATTCACTTTTCGGGCGTATTTGTAGCATTTGCCGGTGGATTTATTATGCTGTGGCTCTATGGTCAGGATTGGTTCATGAACTTCTCCGTTGCCGGAATGAATCTGCGCGATTTGTTCCAGATGCACCCGATAAATTTGAGCGTGGCAGTCTGGGTTGGATTTATCGCCCTGTTTGGCATTGCCACCAACGACGGAGTAATTATGGGAACGTATATTCATCAGGTGTTCGAAGATAAGAAACCCAAAACGGTGCACGACGTGCGTGAAGCAGTGATTGAAGCTGGCAAAAAGCGTGTTCGTCCGGCTATGATGACAACAGCTGTGGCGGTAATTGCTTTGTTACCTGTACTTACATCTACCGGAAAAGGCGCAGACATCATGGTGCCAATGGCTATTCCTACTTTTGGAGGAATGATTATTCAGGTAATGACTATCTACGTGGTGCCGTTGTTCCAAGCTATGTGGAGGGAGAAGACTTTGAAATAAGTTGGAAATACAATTGAAATACAATTGAAATAATTTGAAATACAATTGATATAAGTAATGGAATGAATATAATGTACCATTTTAATTTTTCAAAGACGATACTATTTAACAT
>JAATGT010000228.1 GCA_015654525.1 Bacteroidales bacterium | reverse complement strand
ATTGGTTGTTCCTTTCACAGAAACGCTAACCCCTACTAGGGATTCATTTTTTCCATCTCTCACAATACCATTTATCTTTTTGGTCAATTGAGATCGGGGTGTTGTGCCAGTCTGAGCAAAACTTTTGATTGGAAATGTTATCAAAGCCATCATTAATATTAGACCGGTCAATACAAATAGTTTACATACTTTTTTTTTCATACTATAACTATTTTTGATAATAAAATTTTGTGATTTTTAATAGTCTCATTTTTTAGATTTTGGTTTTAAGTTTATTTTTTTCTCATAGGTTAAATACTGTTAAGGTTATACGTATGTTATTTTATGTCAATGTTATTCAATAGATTAATTTTTCCGTCGTTGATCAATTTTATAATAAGTTCGCCGAAGAGCGTATTCTGCCATGCAAACCATTCACGGGTAAAGTTTGATGGATCGTCTTTATGAAAAGACTCATGCATGAATCCTGTCCCGGCATTAGTTTCCATTAGCATTTTTATACAAGTTGTTATTTCATTATCATCTTGGCTTGTAAAAGCTTTCATCATAATGCTCATGGGCCAAACCATGTCATATCCGATATGGGGGCCGCCAATCCCCTCACCGGCTTTACCTTTGAAGAAGTAGGGGTTATCTTCGCTCCAAACAAATTTTCTTGTATTCTGATAAATAGAATTGTTTACATCTACATCTCCCAGATAGGGCATTGCCAGTAAACTAGGTACATTAGCATCATCCATTAAAAGTTGATTGCCAAAGCCATCTACCTCAAATGCATATATAGGTCCGTATTTAGGATGGTTGTAAACAGCATATTTTTGCAGGGCACTGTTTACTTCGTCTGCTAAGTCTTGACATTCTTTTGCCAATTTTGTGTTTTTATTTACTTCGTTCAATATTTCGGCAGCCTTCCGAAGAGAAGTCACTGCAAAAAAGTTTGAAGGGATCAGAAACTGGAATGTTGTAGCATCATCCGAAGGTCGGAATGCCGAGGCTATTAGACCAACAGGTTTAACCGGATTTCCCATTCCATTATTCGACATGGTATCTAACTGTCGTTCAGTAGTTCTTTGGAAAGTATATGGTCCCTGACCATTTTTCTTCTGCTGTTCTTTAAATGTTTTCAGAATGTTTTGAATGGCAACTAACCATTCCTCTTCAAAAATACTAGCATCGCCTGTTACTTTCCAGTACTGATAGGCTAGGCGCAATGGATAGCATAACGAATCAATTTCCCATTTACGTTCATGCAGTTCTAGTTTCATATCAGTTTTATCGGTCATCCACTGATGATCGGGATTAGGATCGTGTGGATCTAAAAACGCATTTGCATATGGGTCGATTATTATACAACGAAACTGGCGAAGTATAGTGCCCCGCAACATGTTTTTTAGCTCCTTATCCTCATTTGCAAGCTGTATGTAAGGCCATACCTGAGCTCCCGAGTCGCGTAGCCACATGGCATGTATGTCTCCCGTATACACCAGTGCGTCATCCTCTCCGTTTGTTGTTTTATAATAGCGTACAGTAGTGTCTAATGTATTGGGATAACAGTTTTCGAACATCCAACGCAAGCGTGCATTTGTTAGCATCCGAGTTACTTCTTTTATCTTTTTCTCTGTAGCTTTCGATTCGAATAAGCGATCTTTTTTTGCCGGACGTTGCGATATATACACTTTCGTATTATCGGATTCGAACTTCAAATTTTCTGCTTTTATCGTTGAAAAACTTCCAACTACAAGCAATGCGGATGCAATTAAGTTTTTTCTAAATAAGAGGTTTCTCATAGTTAATAAATTGTTTCTCTATTTATTTTATTCTATTAAATTTCAAAAGATGTGTCCCAGCTTCTAGCTGTATCGTTTTTTCGCCTTTTACATTGTTCGGTAAATACAATGTGGCTGTGCTATTTGCGGGAATAACAACTTCATAGGTTATATTCTTTTTCTTTGCAGACCATTTTGATACAATCTCTCCGTATGGTGATTGATGCTTAGATTCAAAAGCATCTAACCCAGCTACAAAATTGGGGCGTAGAATGATGTGTTTAAATCCGGGTTGTTGAGCGTCGGGCAGAATCCCTCCCAATCCTTTATAAAACCATGCGCCGACTTCACCGAACATCATATGATTGTCTGAAATATCCCTCTCTGCTTGTAAATTCCAGTTCTCTAATAGAGTCGTTGCTCCATTGACAATCCACCAACCCCATGACGGATAAGTATCCTGAACTGCTACCTTATATGCTGTTTCTGCATACCCGTTTTCACTCAATGCATTTAATATTGCTTTTGCTCCCAACACTCCCACATCCAGGTGGTATCCTTCTGCTTTTACTTTGTCAGCCAAATTTTCAGTTACTTTAGGTATCATATCTTCCGGTACTACTTTCCATTGTAGCGGTACGCTGAGTTCGGTCTGAGACCCATTTGCATAGATGCCGTTTTCTTTGTTTAAAAATTTATTGTTTATTGAATTTTTGATTTTTTCGGCTAGTGTTGAATAGTAGATAAAATCGTCTTCTTTATTAAATAATTTTGCTGCATCGGCCAGAATTTTAGTATCTACATAGAAATATACCGAAGATGTAAGTTCCTTATCGGAACGGGTTTTTACAGGTACCCAATCGCCACGTCCCCATGTCGTTAAATGTTCGGGACTATTGCGATCAACATAGTTCACGTATCGTTTTATATTCTCATAACATTCTGCCAATGGTCTGCTATCGCCATAGAATAGGTATAAATTCCAAGGGATAATGGCAATAGTACTTGTCCAATCCAATCCGTTGTCGGTTCCGTAGCCCCATCCTCCTGTTGGGATAATATCGGGCAGTACACCATTAGGCTGTTGCTCGTCACGATGATCGGCCAGCCATTTTTCATAAACCGTAATCCCATCAAAGTTGTACAAGGCTGTTTCTATTGCAAGGTGACCGTCTCCTGTCCATCCGTTTTTTTCACGTTGAGGGCAATCTGTCGGAAGCCCCATCAAATTCGATAAATAGGCATTATCCGAAGCCCAGCATAACCTGTCGATTAATGAGTTGGATGTTTTTATTGTTCCTACTTTGGGCACATCACTGTGCATGAAGTAAGCGGTAAGACTACTTTCGGAAAGATGGATAGGTTTGTCGCTTGTAACTTCTACATAACGAAAACCTTTATAGTTGAATCTAGCCATAAATTCATTTTCACCTTTTCCGTCGAGAACCAAAATGTCAGTTTGGAAAGGGTCTTTTTCTTTATCGCCTCTATAGTATACATCTATGTTGGACATATCTACGCGTCCGTTTTGGAATAAACGTTCGCCATGCATCAATTTCACAACAGTTCCGGCTTCTCCGGAAACCTTAATTTGTGTTACTCCCGCCATATTTTGTCCGAAGTCGAATACATAGGTTTTTTCGTCAAACTTCCGGACCGATTTAGTCGGAATAGTCAAAACATTACGGATAGGTTGTACTTGTTGTGCAGAAACTATTTCGGACGGTACAGATCGATACCTCACTTCATGCCATGCCGAATCGTCGAATAAGGCTGTGCTCCATCCCTTTTGTTCAAGACGCATATCATAGTGTTCACCGGTATATATGCTATTGAAAATAATAGCTCCGGACGAGGTTTTCCAATCTCTTTCGCTTTTAATTGTTTCTTCTGTACCATCGTTATAAGTAATTCTCAGATCTAAACAAAATGCAGGACGATTGCGCCAAGGTGCGCGGTCAAAGTCCCATACAGCAATAGACTGATGATTGTACCATCCATTACCAAGAAGTACTCCAATAGCATTTTCCCCATTCTGAAGATATGAAGTAACATCATAAGTAACATATAAGTTTCGCCTGTCAAAACGAGTATACATGGGGTCAAGACGATGATTTCCGACCTTTTGTCCATTGATATATAATTCGTATAAACCAGCAGTTGCCATATATGCCCGAGCTGAGACAATTGCTTTATTTGAAACAAACTTTTTACGGAAATAAGGAGCTGGTTCGTAATTAATGTCTTTTCCATCGCTGATCCATGCTCCCTGCCAGTTTTTCATATTGATCATTCCCATTTCGAATGAAGTGACTGACGATGAGGTCTGCTTATTGTCGATTCCCCATGTAATTACTTTCCAATAGTAACGAGTGAATGGTTCTAGCTTTTTTCCGGCATAAACAACAAGAATGTTGCCTGAATTCTGTTTGTGCGTATCCCACATATCAGCTTTTCCCTCCAAAACTTTCAGCGAGTCTGAACCTACAATCAGCTGATATGCTGTTTGTTTTGCTCCTTGCTTTTTGTCGTCCAACATCCACGTTAAGCGTGGAGCATTAGTATCGAGACCTAAGGGAGTCGTAAGGTGTTCGCAACGCAGATTTACCGGTTGAGAGGCGAATGCCGTAATTGAAATAAATGAACATAAAAAAGAAAAAAGATATTTCATGATAGATTATAATTTTTACATAGAATTTATATCTAAGTAGTACGCTTTTTTAATTTCAAAATGAACCCGATACAATTCTCTAATGATTGCAATTTCAAACAAAACGTCAATTTGATCAGACAAATCGATCAAGTGTTAT
>JAATGT010000048.1 GCA_015654525.1 Bacteroidales bacterium | reverse complement strand
ATAGTTTTTTTACACGGTTGTAATGTAAGCCGATGATAGTTTATCATCGGCAAAAAAATGATGAAATAAAACAGTCGGAAATGGCCCGGCTTGTATGGGTAAAAAGGATGAACTTTATATTACCGGTTTTGAATCCTACTTGAATTTTGAGACTAAAGACAACAATGGATGGCTAGTGATTGTTGTACAATAGGAAGAATGTTTTAGTAATAGCGTATGTAAACGCGGATGCCGGCTGAATGTTAATAATTTGTTTGTTGTTTTTGGAGCAATCCTTTTGAGAGGCGGATTAAGGTGCATATAGCATAGCATATTAATCTTTAATAAATTCATTATAAGAAACAGAAAATTCTTCACCGTAAGTTTTGGCATATGACTTTGTGAAGCGCTCATAGGTCTTTTGTGCTTGTAAGGGCCGGCCCATATGATTGAGGCTTTTACATTTTAAAAATAAAGCCTCTTCATTCAGAGGGTCAAAATTAAAAATACTGTCAGCTGCTTCAACGACATATTCCAAGTCATTTTGAGCATTCAAGTACTTGCATTCGGCTAGTAACCCGTCAATAATCTGGTTATTAATTTCTGCTTTGATGTTGTCCAACCAGGAACTTTCAGTTTGTTTCAGGAAGGCGCCCCTTGAAATAAAATATAGCATATTGCTCATCCGCATGCGTCCATGCTCACTCTGAATTGATGTTAGTTTTTCGTAATCGAGTAAATCGATACTTACATCTGCAGGATCAAACTCGCAGACCCAGCGTTCTTCTATTTTTTTAATATAAATATCTCCAATCTTACTAAGAATATTTTTGAGCCTTACTATATTCACAGATAAATTGTTTTTAGCATTCTTATCTGTTTTGTTACTCCAGAATATATCATTGAGCTTGCTTGTAGTGATTCCTTTGCCATGCTTCAGAACGTGCAATAGGATAATCAGGAACAACTCTTTCAGCAGTGGCGAAAACTGATTGCTCATCTCGTTATTACGTAAATCCACTATTTCAAATGTTCCGAACATATATATCCGGATGGTCGGCATTCTTTCCATGACAAAAGAAGGAGGCTCAAAAGTTGCTTTTTTATCGTACTTGGACACTTCATGATTTGCATAAATTGAGTGTTCTGAAATAGTATCCTCTTCTCCGGGTTCCTCTTTCTGTGTATTATGTATGCCGGTATACCCGGACTCAGACAAAATAAAAGCAGTGCGTCGACTTCTCCTAATCAAATAATACACAATGGTGCCAGTGATTATCAAAGCCGATAGAATCAAAAGTCCGGTAAAGATGGATTTGCCGGAGAAGGGTTCCCGGGTAGCCGCTATATCTTTCCCTATGGATGCAATAGGAGGGAAAGATATACTGTAAATCTTGATCGTTGTTTTATATTTATTTTCGTCAAAGAAAGAGGTAACTGCAAGTAGCTGGCTGTTCTTGCGGGAGTAGAAAAGATCCGCATTCGATACGACATCCCTGAATATGTAGGGAATAGTGTCCCCCAGAAATTCATATTCCGGAGAATGAAGAGCTCCTTTAATTAATTGAAGCCGGGAGTCAAACTTGCTGTCATCAAAGCATAACGCGTAATAACATTGCCGGAAAGAATCAATGTACATGGAACCGGCAAATGAAAACTGCGTGTCCGGTTCTTTCAGTGTATATATGTTTTTAAAATTATTGGTCTTTGTATTATATAGGAGTAGGTCATAGAGATGCTGTGGCTTCAGCTCCTGATCTCCGCTGTGGCTGCCGTATCCGCCCAAAATATAAATACTGTCTCCAAAAGCTGCGGAGGCTGCCATATATCTTGGCGTAAAATAGGTTCCTCCGGGTGTAAGCAGTTCCCATTTCTTTTCGTTGAAATCATAGCGCTGTACTTTATTTTTGTACTTAAGCTGTCCGTAGCCTCCGAAAATATAAACAGCATTCTGATTGTCCAGAAATACCTTATTTATGTGATTATATTCTGTCGGTTCTATGGTGTCATAAGATTTGCTCCAGTTATAGGAGGTATTTGAATATTCCGCTACGCTCTTGATATCAACATAAAAATTGTACAGCTGGTGATTCGTGGTATTATAAATTGTCAGGTTTCCCCAAAAGAGATGATAATCCCGCGAAGGTGACGTCTGAACGGAGGACATATTATCGGTGATGGGAAGCCGGTAAACCGAATCTTCTGAAACGATATAGAATTGTTCGGACTCTTGATCGAAAGTATTGCTGGCTTTCCCATTTACTTCAATGGAGGTGAGCAATTGCCAGTTTTTATGAAGGTTTTCGGACCATACCGGATTGCTCGCTTTTGCGATTAAATGATGGATAGAATCTTCAATGATATCATTTTCCTCAGGACTGCTTAATGGCCAGAAGTATTTCAGCTTCTCCTGATCGGCAATTCCGATATTTCTGATGACCATGGGAGGCACGTTCGTTGTCGAAAAATCCTTATAATCACATGAACCGAAGACCACCTTGAAACAATTGTCCTTTAGACTGACCGGTGCCGTTTTATACAATTTTTGATTTATATAGCAATAAAGAATACCTTTTGAGATATGGTACCTGATATTCGTCCATTTATGGTAAAGCTCACTTTTGTCAATAGTAAAATTGATATTGCAAAAGGAGTCTCCGATAATTGTATTGAAAATTTCCTCTTTTTGATTATAGACAAGGTCAATATTTTGCCCGTCATTATTAATCATACGGAAAAGATAGCCGAAGTAAATTGATCTGTCCGGGATAAGATAAAAATCAAATGAAATATCCATGTTGTCGCTCAGGCAAAGGGGCTGACTGTCTCCTATTACCAAAGATGTTCTTTTTTCCTGACGGACATTAAAAGAATTAAATGTCAATCCATAATTTTCCTGACCATGGAGGCAGGCAACTGTATGCAGTAATATAATTGAATTTAATAATTTAAATATTGAATGTTTCATGGCTTGTGTGTGATAATTTTCATCGATGTACAAATATAACCAACAAAAATAAATGAGCAGGCACAGAAGAATGCCGTAAAGATGAATGTCTTTCTTTGTTATTGAAGGTGTCGGATGAAAATTATCCCATCTGAATAGCCCGGCTCTACTAAATGTTGTTTCAGGTTGCAGCCGATATAGATATATCTCTAAAAAACAAACTTATCCTCGTTAAAATAATGCAGCTTGAAATGTTATAGAGACGGATAAACATATAATTTGAAAAAAAAGTTATTTAAACGTAGATAAATCTTTTGTTGTTTGGGCATCTGGGTCAATTTGCCAGAACCTCCCTAATTGCTGGTCGAGACTACGGTAATCGGTTTCATATAAGTCCAGACCTAAATCGGTATTCAGTTCTGTTCCTTCATTAAATAAATACTTATTCTGTTGCGATGAATTTGAAGCCGTTAAACCGATTCCCTTTTGTTGTAAGCCGAAGGGATAATAACTGCTTGCTTCGAGAATGTGGGAAGCTACATTGTAATCATCGGTGATGACTATTCTGGTATTGCCCAGATGATCGAAGTACTACGCTTTTTTCCCACACAAAAACAGTTTTTCAAAGAGCCGCACTCATATACCACCACTAAATTAAATAGATTTTCTGATACCCTTGCGTATATGCCGCATATATTTTTTCACTGCTCGCTTGCATAAAGCAAGGCACATAAAAATAATAAGGATTGGCGTTGGTTGTAAACATTTATACAGATGTATGGTGCAGGCAATCGTTATTGTTTTTTGTGCGGTCAAAGCCGTCTCATCGTCTTTAAAGTTGTTGGGTTTAGCTGCGGCTGCGACAGCCGTAAGCCGAACTGTGATTGATTTTGGCAGTGGAGCGCAACATTTGCAAGTGAGGGACGAACATTGCAAGTCGAAGCGTAACGTCCGCCACCACTGCGCCATGCAGCCCTGACCGCGTTTCCGTCCATTAAAAACGGGCTGTAGCTTTAGCGGAAGCCAAACAAAAAATAAGGGCGGGGATGCACGCAGGTGGCGCTTACACGGAGGAGTTGCGTTTGGATGCGCAGCATACAAAAGACAGTAGCGGAGTGAAGGCGAACGAAGGGTGGGCAAAACCATGACAAACACGGCTCGTCCTGTTTGGCGTGGTTTTATGTGTTGGCTGTGAGACCGAACACCTATTTCCCAAGTCTTGCCTACGCAGTCCTACGGAGCAGGCATCTCTGACAACATCATGGCTATGCCATTCAACTTGCTTTTTGTAGAGTGGATTTGTGCTGGGGCTAATATTCCAAGGGGTTCATCTTGGTATGCCTTATGCGTATGACACGGATTTCAGAAGGACTTATATGGTAAGAGATTCTGTATTTGTACAGTTCATAAGCACGGAAAGACCCCTCATTGTCCAATCGGTATTTATCGGGCGGATGCTGTTCGGGATTTGCCGCTAAGTTTTTTATGGATGCCAATATTTTAATTCTTACTTTCTCCGCATTTTGCAAAGAATCTTTCCGTATGTAAACATAGGCTTCTCGCAAAGACCGCTTTGCATCATCGTCAATGATAATTCTCTGCTTCTTCATTACCATGCCTGCATCTCTTTTTCCAATGCTTCCAATGTAGTGAACTGACCGTTATCCATACGCGCCATGGCTTCGTCCAGTTCTTTGTTGTATTGCTCAATGCTGGTAGTGTTACCTTGTTTTAAAAATGATTTTATCATTGCCAGTAACGATTTTTTTTGCGGTTCGTTAAGACGGGTAAAATATTGTATCAATTCTTTATCCAATACGCTTGCCATGATTATTTCCATTGTTTGTACAAATTTAAGTTTTTTAAAATCAATAGTTCGGTAAAAAATTAAGCGGCCATTGCGCCAATATATCGGATAGCTAGGGGCCTTTCGGCCCTTCGCCTCCAACGAACCGGACATGAAAGTTTCCCCTCATCCGGCTCTGGCTCGTTTTAAATCACCCTTT
>JAATGT010000155.1 GCA_015654525.1 Bacteroidales bacterium | reverse complement strand
AGTAGCGACGTTACATCAAAAGTATTATACAATACGGCTTTATCATAGCCGGTAGGAGCGGGTGCCAGTACCTGATCGCCTACTTTTTGTCCATTGATAAACAATTCATATAGCCCCAATCCGCAGATATGTACCGTAGCCCTGCTTATTTCCTTGCTGACAGGAAATTCTTTGCGCACATAGCGGGCCGAAAGTCGGCTGGCAAAGGTTTCGCTGTCCCAGGGCATGGCTTTATCGAGTCCTATCCATTGTGCTTTCCACTGCATTTCTTCCAGCATGCCCATGCTCCACGATGCAGGGGCACTCCATTGACTTTCGCCTTTGTTAGTCCATACTTTTACCTTCCAAAAATAAGCTGCATTGCTTTGCAGTTGTTTTCCGGCAAACGGAATCCAGATGGAAGCATCCGACGATACTTTTCCACTGTTCCACACATCGCTTTCATTTTTCGAAAGCTTTTCGGCCGATGAAGCTACCAGAATCTGATAAGCTGTTTGCATTACATTGCGCTCGGCAGTTGCTTTAGTTTTCCAGCTAAAGCGTGGCTTTTGCGCATCAATTCCCAATGGGTTGGTCATTCCTTCTGTACGCATGGATGCAACAGAGATGGTGGCATTTAGTGCGGCGCTGAATGATAGAAGGGCGAGGAAAAGGATTACTTTTGATTTCATTGTTTTTGAAAGATAGTACTAAAGTGATATAAGCTGTTTGAAATTTTTAATGATATATTTCTAACACAATAGAACACATAGTAATTATTGAAGAAAAAAGACTTAGTTCACATAATAAACGTATCTGACGATACTTTTGCCGTTCTAATATTATCCCGATTTTCGGGATAATACTATGTGTGCTTAGTCTTATCTCTTATGTTCAAAACTAAGTAGTCGGAATTAAATAATGTCCTATTCTTTAGAAAATCGTTAGACGATACGGTTGTAATTTTTAGTCCCCTTTAGGGGATTTAGGGGCGGTTTTCAATTCTATTTTCCGCCCCAAGCCCCTAAAGGGGATGTTAAATAGCATCGTCTTTAAAAATTAAAAGGATACATTATATTCGTTCCATTACTTATTGTGCACTATGTGGTGAAAAACATATCCATAATAATTGTCGCATACCTGATTTCCTTCGGTTGTGATATTTTATTTTGCCTGCAAATTCTTTATATAGTCTTTGGCGCTATCCACAGCTATCAGCACGCGGTCGTTTCCGGCGTTGTAGGCAATGTCAAGTTGGAAATTGGTGATTTTAGTTCCGTCGAATTCGCCGATAAACTGCAATTCTCCGTTTTTAGGATTAAACCACCAGCAGTTTTTCTTTGCTCCGCTGATTTTAGACAGGTCTATTTGCATCGGACGGGCGGTATAGTTGTACGCCAACAGGTAATCGGTTCCGCGAGTGGCTACTGCTCGGTCGTAACGTTCGCCGTTTTGTCCAGCAATGATACTTTGGTCGGCCACACGTTCCAAAAACGGGAAGGCAAGCATTAATGTTTTCAGGTATTTCATTTGGTTGTAACCCGGATCCTGCAGGCAGTCGTACCAATATCTGCTGGGGAAGAACGAAGCGTTTACGCCGGGTTTGTAAAACTGCATGATGGAGTTGTGTCCGTAAGTATGTCCGAATGATCCGGCAAAAACCGACCAGTAGGCATAGCGGCGCACGTCGTTGGCAGTCCAGCGTGTTTCGTTTGCTTCGTGCAATCCCTGCGGAATGTCTTCGTACGATGGTTCACCGTCGATAACGGGTTTTACAGTTGCCAAAGACAGTGCCTGTTCTGCATAACGCCAGTTGTCTTCTTCGGTATTTTCGGCAATGGTGTAGTCACCGTCACCTTTTCGTTGTCCGTAACGGCGGTGACCGCTCTGGAACATATTGAAATCCAACCATGATGCGTTATTAAACCAGGTTGACGAACAGGTTCTTCCGCGTGGATGATAAGTCATCAGGTGATTTTTATCGACAGATTTTATACTGGTTGCCAATGCTTCCCACACTTCGGGTTTTACATCGCCGCGGATATCACCACCGATAAACCAGATGATGTTCGGACTGTTTTTGTAACGTTCTCCCAGAAATTTTCCATAGGCTTCTGCTTCTTTTACCGATAAAAGACCGTCTTTTACCAATCCACCCCAGATGCAATCCATGCCAATGTAAATACCTTTTCTCTCAGCTGCTTTGATGATAAAATCCATGTGATCCCAGTAGCCGTAAAGGTCTTTTTTGTTGATGTTTTTAAAATTAAAACCATCGGGCATCGACGATTGTCCGTAATAATTCAGTGACGGCACTTTGTCGATGGTCTGAACCTGCACCACATTGTATCCGCGTTTGCTGCATTCGGTGAGGTAGAACTCGGCTTCGTCTCTGTTCAGCCGTTCGGGCAATAACCAGCCGGTATCACCCAACCAAAAGAAAGGTGTTCCATTCTCGTGTTGCAGGTAACGGTGGTTTTCGCTCACTTTTAGTTTCCCGTTATCCCACGGATGTTTAGCGGTTTTGGTTTCAGCTCTCAGCGTTGTGTTTACCAACAGTATTAAACTAAAAAGGGTGATAATAATCTTCTTCATAAACCTATTTATTTCTTTAATTTTTCAAATTCAATGGATGCAAGTATAAACGGACCAACCGATTTCGGATCGTTTTCGATCACCGGTTCGCTGATATAATATTGGAAACTTCCGTCGCGGTAAATTTTATCGCCTCCCAGCCCGGCAACAGCGCAGCAATGGGTAATGGTTATCGTTCCGTTGGCCTCTTTTTTAATAAAGGTATTAATCAACCCGTTGAATGCTTTGGTAGTGGGTGTCAGGTACGATTTAGCAATATAACCTTTGTTGATAGACTTACTCAGGAAGTAAACAAACATCGAACTTGCCGACGATTCCAGGTAATTTCCTTTGCGGTTTCCCTGATCGGTCACCTGATACCACACACCCGATGCCGGATCCAGATACCTGATAAGCGATGCTGCCAGATTTCGAACAATAGCAAGTACTTTGTCGCGCCCTTCGGTGTTTTTCGGCAGATAATCCAACGCATCTACCAGCGCAGCAGCGTACCAGCCAATACTTCTGCTCCAAAAGTTGGGCGAGCAGCCGGTGGTTTTGTCTGCCCAGGCCTGTTCCCTGCTTTCATCCCAACCGTGATAGTATAAGCCTGTTTTGGGATCGTAGGTTTTACGTGCAATCAGCAATAACTGATTTACAACATCTGCTGAAGCTGTTTTGTCGCCAAAAGTAGCTCCGTATTGTGCCAGAAAAGGAGTTGCCATATACAATCCGTCCAGCCACATCTGGTGGGTGTACTTTAATTTGTGCCAATAACCGCCTTCGGCTGTGCGTGGTTGTTGTGTCAACTGCTTGCGAAGCGTATCCATGGCTATTTTGTAGCGTTGGTCTTTACTTTGAGCGTAGAAATCAAACAGGGTCTTACCCGGATTTACATTGTCGAGATTGAACGACAGGTAATTCATCTTTATTTTACCCCGTGCATAGATTAAACTGTCTGCATAGATTTTGGCGTAGTTATAGTAGAGCCGGTTTCCCGACGATTTCCAGGTTTCCAACATCGCTTTTACCACTAACCCATGGGTATATCCCCACACAGGCTTTTTGGCATTCTCTATCATCCAGGGTTCGGGGAAACGTTTCATCTCCGAGCGTGCCATGCGTTCACTCCATTTCGGTGCGCTGCTTTTTTGTGTGGTAGCGCTTACCGATGAGACGGCAAAAATAACTGCCAGCAAGATATATGTTGCACAACTGCTCTTTTTTGAATTGATATTCATTTATTCTAAGATGTTTTAGTTATGTGTAAGTACTTTGATAAATAGAATGTCGTATACGTAAATCCAAAAATGGAAAAAGATTAGAACGCGGATAAACGCTGATATAGCGGATTTTTGTACGGATTTTAATTCCGACAAGTCGAAATGATTTTCAATAGTTTCTGTCTTTATCTGTCATGCTTGCATGACTAAAATCAGTTTCAGATCCGTTTAATTATCATCCGCTTTTATCCGCTGAATCCGTAAAATCAGCGTTCCATTCTTTTTTTTTAATACGATATTATATCCTTCCGCTTACTTAAATTATAAGTAAATGATAATTATTATTGATATGTTTTTTATCACAATAGTTCACACTAGTTTTAAATAGAAGATATAAGACTAAGAACACATAGTAATTAGTTACAAGTAAAAAGTTACAAGTTACAAGACTGTTTATCTGAATTTTGCTTTCAAAAACACAGAAAGAAAAAACAGGTTATTAAATATTGCTCTTTACTTATTATTCCGAATACGGGATAATTTCAGACTAAGCAAAAGTATCGTCAGATACTTTTACTATGTGACCTAAGTCTTTTTCCTCATATTATTTCTATGTGTGCTATGTGATAGAAATAGTTCATTAAATATTGGAAACTACATATTTTGATCTTTTTATTTCAATGCGTTGATCTCATAACTTTCTCCGGCAACCGTTTTCAGGTCGTAGAGATAAGTTTTCTTTAATTCTACCGGATTCAGTTTCGCTTTTTCATTAATCAACGGCTTCGGATTTTCCGGAAGTGTATACAGCAGATTTGGATTTTCACCTGTGGCTTCCGTCAGTCCGGCTCCGATGAGTGGAGTCAATGAACGCAACCGGCAATTTCCACCTATGCGCGACTTGATAATTACTTTTTCCACTTTATTCTCCTTCCATTTCATATCCATCTCAAAACCACCACGGGCTACCAGCCCTTTTATCTCTCCTTTATCCCAAACGGATGGTAAAGCGGGAAGCAGATAAATAAAACCATCGTAACTTTGCATCAGCATTTCGGCTATGCCTGCTGTGCAACCGAAGTTTCCATCAATCTGAAAGGGCGGATGTGCGTCGAAAAGGTTCGGATATGTTCCTCCTTTTTTCAATTCATTGCGAACCAAAGACAATTGATCGGTAATAAGCTTATAAGCATGATCTCCATCGAGCAAACGTGCCCAATAACATACCTTCCAGGCCATACTCCAGCCGGTAGACGGATCGCCACGGTGAATAAGCGACGTGCGGGCGGCATCAAAAAGCCCGGGAGTGCGGTAAGGAGAAATCTGATTGCCCGGGAACAAGCCCCACAGGTGTGAAACATGCCGATGAGTATCATCAGGATTGTCCCAGTCATTCATCCATTCCTGTAACTGCCCCCAACGACCGATCTGAAACGGTGCCATCTCTTTCAACCGGCTTTGCAGATGATTGGCAAAATCAGTATCTGTGTTTAATGTTTTTGAACTTTGAATAATTATGTTCCATAGACTTGAAATTAATTCGTTATCCATGGTTACGCCTCCGGCAGTAGTGGCTAGTCCGTTGCTACCAGCGTGAGGATTTTCAGGCGAATTGCTAGGACATAGCACCAACCAGTTGTGCGTAGGTTCTTTCACCATCACATTGTCGAAAAACAAGGCTGCGTTTTTCATGATCGGATAAATTGACCTCAGAAATTCAACATCACCTGTATAGAGATAATGTTCCCACAAGTGCAGGCTTAGCCATGCACCACCTGCCAGCCACATACCGGACGGAGCTTTGTCCACAGCACCTGTAATGCGCCAGATATCGGTATTGTGATGAAGTACCCAACCATTTACACCGTACATAATCCTGGCAGCATCTTTGCCGGTTTCACTTACTTCTTTTGTCAGGCGAAACAAAGGCTCATTCAGCTCCGTCAGATTGGTAACTTCTGCCGGCCAGTAATTCATTTCCACGTTGATATTGGTAGTATACTTACTATCCCACGAAGGAAATAGTTTATCATTCCATATTCCTTGCAGATTGGCTGGTTGTCCACCGGGTTGAGAGCTGCAAATTAGCAAATAACGTCCGTATTTGTAGTAAGTCGCTACCAAATGGCTATCATTTGTTTTGGCAAAGTTCTCAATGCGTTTGTCGGTGGTCTCTGTCGATTTATTTTCGCCCAGATCCAGGGATGATTTATCCATGAACGATTTGAAATAAGCAATATGTGCCTTTTTTGTTTCGGTATATGAATGCTGTAATGCTTTATTCAGGTAGCTTTTGGCACGTTCCGGTGCATCACCTGTGATGTCTTTGTAATTGTTGAAATTGGTGGAAATTGAAACATACAAAACCGCTTCGGTAGCATTTTCCACCGACAATACACCGTCTTTACAGGTCATCGTTCCACCTTGTATTTTAGCTGTGAGTCGTCCCTGAAACTTTACTTTTCCCTTCAGGCCTTCGTGCCACGATGAAACACCGTCGAGTGTTACACAATTGCCATCGCAAGCAATAAAAACATCCTGATGCGATGAGGTGAGCATAGCGTTGAAGGTGATTTTATTCTTTTTCGAAGCAGTCAGGCGGGTAATCACTACCTGATCGGTAAATGACGTGAAAGTCTCGCGTTTGTAAGTTACTCCATCCACCTTATAACGTACCGTAGTGCAGGCTGAGTCGAGATTCAGGTCGCGGTAGTAATCGGTATATCGCGTATGTCCCGGAAATGAGATGCGTAAATCGCCGAAAGGCTGGTAGGGCATTCCCGAGTTGGTTTTTGCCATCACTTTATCGGTGGCGAGTGTCTGTGCTTCGAGGTATTTTCCTGCAAAAACCAATTCCCGAACTTTGGGAATATTTTCCAATGCATCGGGATTGGCATTGTTGTTCGGTTGTCCGGCCCAAATGGTGGCTTCATTCAATTGAATCTGCTCCGAACCCGGATTCCCGAAAACCATCGCTCCCAAGCGGCCATTTCCCAAGGGCAAAGCTTCCGTCCAAACCTGTGCAGGTTTGTTGTACCAGAGTTTATACTCAGTTGTTTTTTGACTGAATACAGATGATATGCAGCAAATTGAAAGAGTACAGATACCTACTATGTTTTTGATGGAATTTCTCATTCGAATGACTTTAATTACTTTTCAAAAGTACTAAAAAGACGTGAAATTGACTGTTTTGTACCCAAGAATTGATATGTAGGACGAATATAATATTGGTTGGAAATAAGATTTTGCAAATACTGACGAGATAAATACAACCTTCTACGACTAAATTCCGATTCAACTAAGCAGCTTCGTAGAAAGCATTTTCAGCATACCGATTATAAAAGATCTGAATTTGGAATACAGAAGAAAGATGGAAAATCGGAGTCGATTTGTCCATCTTTCAATTTTTAAATAAATAAGCGGAAAAATTTAGTTTTGAATATCGGGAGAAAAAAAAACAATAATTACGACTATAATACTTTTGTCTTCAAAACATCTTTAATTCTCATGTATAATCATTTAAATAGCATCATTGATGTAACTATCATAATTAATTCAGCTACATTTGCGAGAATTGAACTTATAATAGTTCAAAAACATTATAGTACAAAAAGCTTATGAAACTCATAATAATATCAAACCGACTTCCTTTAAAGGCTTCGAAACTGGACAGCGGTGAATTTGAATTTTCACGAAGCGAAGGTGGATTGACGACAGGGCTTGATTCGCTGGAAATGGACGTGGAAAAGCACTGGGTGGGATGGCCGGGTGCCTTTGCCGAAACAAGTGAAGAACAAGAAAAAATCACAAAGCATTTGGATGAATTCAAGTTTCATCCCGTATTCCTGACTGCCGAACACATTCAAAATTATTACGAAGGATACAGCAACAACATACTCTGGCCATTGTGCCATTATTTTTATTCATTTGTAGAATACGAAAATAAATACTGGGAAACCTACAAAGAGGTTAACGAAATGTTTTGTCAGGCTGCTATTCCTTTTATTGAGCCGGGCGACATTGTGTGGGTACAGGATTATCAGTTAATGTTACTTCCACAACTATTACGGAAAGCTATTCACGGAATCAGCATCGGATATTTTCATCATATACCGTTCCCTTCGTACGAGCTTTTCAGGGTACTACCCGAAAGAGACCAACTACTGCAAGGTTTGCTGGGTGCCGACTTGATTGGATTTCACACCTACGATTATATGAGACACTTTGTGAGCGCCTGTGAAAGGGTGCTGGACTTACAGTTTAAACTGGATCAGGTGTCGCTCGACAACCGGATTGCTTTTGTGGATGCTTTTCCGATGGGCATCAACTACACACTCTACTACGACACGCCCATGCTTCCGCAAGTGCAGCAAAAAGCATTGGAACTGAAAAACAGCTTTGGTCCTCATAAATTAATTCTATCGGTAGACCGACTGGATTACAGCAAAGGAATTATACACCGGCTAAAGGGCTTTGCACTGTTTCTGGAAAAACATCCTGATTACAAAGAAAAAGTATCGATGGCTATGATCATTGTTCCTTCTCGGGACAAAGTAGATCGGTATGCCGATTTAAAAACAAAGATTGATGAGCTAATCGGGTCTATTAACGGTATGTATTCAACCATTAACTGGACTCCGGTGTATTACTTTTACCGTAGTTTTGATTTTGACGAATTGGTGGCCATGTATCACATTGCCGATATTGCGCTGGTAACTCCGCTTCGCGACGGGATGAATCTAGTGGCGAAAGAATATATTGCTACCAAACGGGAAGATCCGGGAGTACTTATTCTTAGCGAAATGGCTGGAGCTGCCATTGAACTGACCGACGCAATCATAGTCAACCCAAATGATATTGAACAAATAGAACGTGCCATTCTGGAAGCGCTGGAAATGCCAGAGAAGGAACAACTAAAAAGATTAAAGGCTATGCAAAAAATTGTTGCTAAACAGACCGTAAACAAATGGGCCGGCGACTTTGTAACCGAATTGAAGGCTATCAAACAAAAAAATAATGATTTAAATACTGAACGGCTCGACGAAGATACGTTCCTTAAAATTCAGTTGGATTATCGCACCGCTAAAAAAAGATTATTTATTTTAGATTATGATGGCACCCTAGCCGGATTTAAAGGTCGGCCTGAAGATGCGGTTCCAACAAAAGAATTAATGGGAATATTGGAAAAACTATCCGATAACAAGAAAAACAAGGTGGTGATTAGTAGCGGTAGAAATCAGGCAACGCTTGAAAAGTGGTTTGGAAAAATGCCAATTACCCTTGCTGCCGAGCATGGCGCCTCCTACAAAAAAGACGGAGCATGGCATAAAAACCTGCCGTTAACTCAACCGTGGGATAATGAAATTGTAAACATCATTCAGTAATTTGTTGATAAAACACCGCGTTCGAAACTGGAAGTAAAAGAGACGGCTTTGGTTTGGCATTACCGGAATGTAGACGGTTGGTTGGCATCCATACGAGAACAGCAATTGTTGGTTGCACTCATTGCTCCCTGCGCCAGACAGAATTTACAAATCATGCGTGGAAATAAAGTGATAGAAATAAAGTCGCCTTACCACAACAAAGGTTCGGAAGTACGCAGGATATTAAAGAATCAGAGTTTTGATTTCATTCTGGCCATGGGCGATGATACCACCGATGAAGACACGTTCCGCGAATTGCCGAGTGAGGCATATACCATCAAGATAGGTGCCATTTCGGAAATAGCCCGCTACAATTTACGGTCGCAAACCGGTACGTTGCCTTTCTTAAAACGGTTGGATGAGGATGAAGTTGGAAAATAAGAGATTTGTAGAATAGAGTAAAGAACAAAGAGTAAAGAACAAAGAACAAAGACGATAGGCTTTTTGGATGTGCGTTACAATGAAGTTTTGCCCGGACTTTTTGATAGTATAATGTCCTTCTCCACTTAAACAAATCTAAATAATATAGATTACCATAATATCGCTTCTACGAAGCTTTGAAAATACTCAACAAAGAATAAAGAACAAAGAGCAAAGAGAAGTCAAGACAACTTCTTTTTGCTCTTTGTTCTTTTGTCTTTGCTTTTTAATCTTTGTTCTTTCCTCTTTCCTCTTTCCTCTTTGTTCTTTGTTCTTTCCTCTTTCCTCTTTCCTCTTTCCTCTTTGTTCTTTCCTCTTTCCTCTTTGTTCTTTCCTCTTTCCTCTTTCCTCTTTCCTCT
>JAATGT010000280.1 GCA_015654525.1 Bacteroidales bacterium | reverse complement strand
GGAAGAGAAAAGTGAGGAATCGGATAAGATAATCCGAAATGATGAATCAGGCTGCACGAACAAAACACACAAGCGAAAGTTTAAAGATTATTTTTTTGACTTTTTTATGTTGTTTCTGGCTATTATCGGCGGCTTTTTTACCGAGAATGCCCGGGAATCAATAGCGGACAGGCATAAAGAAAATCAGTATATTAGTAGTTTGATTACCGATCTCCAACTCGACAGTGTAAATATTGAACGAATATTGAAACAGAACGAAAGGCAAACTAAGGGTATTAATACTTTGGTGGATATGCTTGAGAGTCCGGCAAAGAAAATAGATTTACCCCGGTTCTATGAGTTGACTTGTGACAATCTGAATACTTTTGTAGAATTTATCCCGCATGATATAACGATTATTCAACTTAAAAATTCCGGAGGATTACGACTTATTGAGAATAAATCCGTTTCGGATAGCATTGTACTTTATTATTCGGAGATTGACTATTTCAGAGGAAATAACGAAAAAGTATATAACCAATTTACAACGGATAATGTAAAACTGGAAATGCAGTTTATGGATTTTAATGCATTCAAGACCCGGAAATGGGCATTTCATGATACATCAAGGATGACGGAATTTAAAAATAGTGCTATAATTTTTAATGACGCTTTGAGATGGGACAGCAAAAAGCTCAATGACTTTTACAAACAAGCAAACTTATTGCTGAAAAAAATAAGAAAGGAGTATTCCGTGAATGCGAAACAGGTTTAGAATTTAATCTGCGTAAATCTGTTTTGGAAGAAAAGTCAGCCGGTACGTAAATATACCGGATCAGCGAACGGATAACTTTTGTACATGTTGCCATAAAAAATATACCTAATGAAAAAAACTCACTTGCTTTTATTGTTTATCGTTTTTCTATGCCCGGGGATGCGTAGTGAAAATATCCGGCAGCGGATTGATCTGGAAGGTCAATGGCAGTTTGCGTTGGATACGGCCAATGTTGGGATACGGCAAAGCTGGTATTTGTCGGATCTGAAAGGTACGATAAACCTGCCCGGAACAACCGATTTGTCTCAAAAAGGATTCCTGAATAAAGACAGCACCACAATGCATCTGAGTCGGCTTTACAAGTATGAAGGTGTGGCGTGGTACCGTAAGCGGGTGGTTATTCCCACAAGTTATCGGCGTAAACATGTTGAGCTGTCTCTGGAGCGGACCAAGTCATCAACCGTATGGATTGATGGTGCGTTGGTTGGTAGTTCTAAATTGCTGCAATCGCCTCAGCAGTTTGATGCAAGCAATTACCTGACACCCGGCGAGCATTTTATTACGATCAGGGTTGATAATAGTCTGAAGTTAACGCCTTACGGTAGTGTGCATATTTACTCCGATGACACCCAAACCAATTGGAATGGTATTATAGGAAAACTTTTTGTAGAAGCATCTTCCAAAACCCGTATTACAAATCTTCAGGTATATCCGGACATTGATAAAAAGAAAATTGATATCAGGCTGGAGATTGATAATCCGCAAAAGCTTGCAGATGTCAATGTTGAGTTGCAGGTAGAGCGAACAATCAATGGGAAAACCGAAAAGCTCAGATCGCAGAAAATGACTAAAGCTGTTGAGCCTGTTATAAAGCTGGACTATGTTTTGGGTGAGAAATGTAGTCTGTGGGACGAATATCAGCAACCCACCTACCGGTTGACTGCTGTGATTTCCAACGGGGTTATTAAAGATTCGCAAACAGTGCCCTTTGGTATGCGTAAATTCACGGCTAAAGGAACTCAGTTTGATATCAACGGACGTACCACTTTTTTGAGAGGAAAACATGACGGAGCTATCTTTCCACTGACCGGTTGCGTGCCAATGGATGTGGAAGGTTGGGCCCGTGTTTATAAAATAGCCAAATCCTATGGCATCGATCATTACCGTTTTCATTCTTATTGTCCGCCCGAAGCTGCTTTTACGGCTGCTGACCGGGAAGGAATTTATGTGCAGGCCGAATTGCCATTCTGGGGCGGGCTGGATTCGGACTCTGTTGCCGGTATGTTGAAAGCAGAAGGAATGGCCATGTTGAAGAGCTATGCCAATCATCCGTCGTTTGTAATGTTCTCGGCCGGAAATGAAATATGGAGCGGACACGATAGGGTGGAGAAAAATGTTATTGCATTTAAAGAATATGACAGTCGGCCACTGTATGCTATGGGTTCTAATAATGGTATCGGCTTTGTAGCCCCGCGTCCATGTTCCGACTTCTTTGTAGGAGCAAGAACCCCATCTAACGGCGATACGATATTAACTCACACACGACTGACGCATGCTTTTGCCGATTCAAAATCAGGTGGAATACTCAATACTCAAAGCCCGTCGGCGGACATTGCATTTAATTACGCTGTTTCGCACATGAATATTCCCATCATTAGTCATGAAATCGGACAGTACCAGATATTCCCCGATTACAGTGAGATAGATAAATATACCGGGGTGCTTCGTGTCCGTAATCTGAAAATATTCCGCAACCGGCTGACGAAAGCCGGCATGTTCGATCAGGATGTTGCGTTTCAGAAAGCATCGGGTGCCTGGTCGGCCCTGTGTTATAAAGCTGAGATGGAAGCAGCTATTCGTACCAAAGGAATGGGTGGATTTCATTTGCTGGACTTGCAGGATTATCCCGGACAAGGAACGGCTCTTGTCGGAATTCTCGATGCCTTTATGGATAGTAAAAACGTGGTTAGCCGGGAGGATTGGTTACAGTCGTGCAACGATGTGGTGTTGCTTCTTGAATTTCCAAAATATTGCTGGACAAATAAAGAACAGTTTCACGCTAAAGCCGAAGTGGCTAATTATTCCAACCGGACTATTCCAGAAAACCTAATGTGGACGGTAAAGGACCAAAGCGGAGCTGTTATCCAACATGGAACATTCCCGAATGAAGTGATTAAAAACGGAGGAATCAGCTCTGTTGGTGAAATAAATATGGATCTTTCGTTGATAAAAAAAACGGAAAAGCTGATTGTGAACATATGGATACCTAACAGTTCTTACTCTAATATTTATCCTGTTTGGGTTTATCCACAAGCTGACACCGTTTCGGGTGCAGAGGATATAGTGATTGCTTCAAAACCGGACAACGATGTTTTTGATAAGCTTCAAAAAGGAGCTAAGGTGTTGCTATTCCCGTCGGCAGAAGATGTTCGGGATAAGAGTGTAGGAGGCCTTTTCCCACCCGAATTCTGGAATTATGGGATGTTTAAAGGAATTAGTGAGTGGGTGAAGAAACCTGTTTCGCCCGGAACGCTGGGATTGCTAACTAACCCGGAACATCCCTTGTTTAATTCTTTCCCGACCGATTTTCATACTAACTGGCAATGGTTCTCCATTATTAAAGCAAGCAATCCGTTGGTACTTGACAGTACGTCCCGAAAATACAGACCTATTGTGCAGATTATTGACAATCTGGAAAGAAACCACAAGCTGGGTCTTGTATTCGAGTTTAAGGTTGGTGCGGGTAAACTGTTGGTATGTATGTCTCAGTTGAATAAACTGATGGATAAGCCTGAAGCAGTTTCGCTTTATCAGTCTATTGTCAATTATATGAATTCAACCAGTTTTAATCCTGACTATGAGATTAACTACGAAGAATTGAACAACTTGTTCGTAAATAAAGCCACAAACACGCATGAATAAGAAAATAGTAATTATCAACGGGCATCCGAATAAAGACTCTCTGAACTTTGGAATTTGTGAAGCTTATAAAAGAGAGGCCGAAAGTGCAGGTGCCGAAGTAAAAGAAATTGTGATTGCCGATTTACAGTTTAATCCGAATTTGCAATTTGGTTACCAGAAGCGCACCGAACAGGAACCGGATTTGGTAGAAGCCTGGGCAAAGATTCAATGGGCCGATCATTTGGTGTGGGTGCATCCGGTGTGGTGGGGTGGACTGCCAGCCATCACCAAAGGGTTTATCGATCGGGTTTTTCTGCCCGGATTTGCATTCCAATACAGAGAAAACTCCGTGTTTTGGGATAAACTATTGAAGGGTAAAACAGGACATATCATCACTACGCTGGATCAACCAAGTTGGTATTACCGATTTGTATTTGGACGACCCAGTGTGAATCAGTTGAAAAAAGCAACTTTGCAGTTCTGTGGAGTGAAGCCGGTGAAAGTGACTTATGTGGGAATCGTAAAAACGGCAACAGAAGCTGTACGGATGCAATGGTTGACAAAGATCAATCGTTTGGGAAAATCTCAGAGCTAATTGTTTTTCGGTTTAAAATCTTTATTGTCCGGTAAACTTGATAGATGAAACAGAGATTTGGCTAACGCCGATTTTCAATTCTCACTTCGTTTGGAATGACAATCAATGCTTTATGTTTTGGGATGGGGGTAGGTTGGCGGCGTAGCCGCCAGCCTACCCCCATCCCTTACAAAGAAAATGTAAAAAAATGAACTTCGGAATAATCTTTTCAGATATTCCAGAGTTTATTTTTTTAGAGAGAATAACAAACGGGCACTGAGTCCGGGCTGCACTTGAATGATTGAAATAGGAATCTGCATTGAAATAGCAAAAGTATAGTAAAATGCATGGAAATAAATCAATTTGAAATCAGGATGGAGCTGTTGAATAAAAACAGAGATAAATTGATGACATTTTGTATAAATAGGGTTCATTTTTAAATAAAAACAAGTATTTTTGAGCATTAGATAATGACGTAATTCAGAGGTGGAAGATTCGATCTTAGTGACAACTGTAAATTTGTAATGATAAATAGAATAAACATGTCAGGGTTAAGCATCCTGTCTTAAATATAAATTCAAAAAAGTTAGCTGTATGATTAAAAAGATGCTCTTGGTAGCAGCAATTATTTTGAGCAGTAGTTCTGTATTTGCTCAAAAAGATACCACGGCTGTGGATAGTTTTAAATTCACGATCGTAAAACAAAACAAAATCACTCCGGTGAAAAACCAGGCCAGTTCGGGTACCTGCTGGAGTTTTTCTACCATCGGATTCTTTGAATCGGAACTGTTGCGTATGGGCAAACCCGAAGTAGATTTGTCGGAAATGTTTGTAGTGCATCATTCGTATACCGACAAGGCTGACAAATATGTGCGCATGAACGGTGCTTGCAATTTCGGTGGTGGCGGTTCATTCTACGATGTATGGTATGTAATGAAGAATTACGGAATTGTACCGGAATCGGTTATGACCGGATTAAATTATGGTGAAGAAAAACACAAACATGCTGAACTTGATGCGTTGACGTCGGCTTATGTAAAGGTAATTGTTTCGAATCCAAACAAAAAGCTCTCGACAGCATGGAAAACCGGTTTTGACGGTATTCTGGATGCTTACCTTGGTCAGACTCCAAAAGAATTTACTGTTGATGGTAAAAAATACACACCGCTAACCTACGAAAAATCGTTGGGACTGAACCTGGATGATTATGTGTCGTTGACTTCGTTTACTCACCATCCGTATTATGCACCATTTGCTATTGAAATACCCGATAACTGGCGCAACTCCGAATCATATAACCTGCCATTGAATGAGTTGATGCAGGTATTTGATAATGCTATTGATAAAGGGTATTGCGTAGCCTGGGCATCGGATGTGAGTGAAAAAGGCTTTACACGCAATGGTATTGCTGTAGATCCCGAAGTGAAAGTAGCTAACCTGCCTGGTACTGATCAGGCAAAATGGTTGAATATCCCGCAGAAAGATATGGAAGAAAAAATTTATAAAGTGAAGGGTCCTCAACCCGAAGTAAAAGTAACTCCCGAAATCCGTCAGGCAGGTTTTGATAATTACCAAACTACCGATGATCATGGTATGGTTATTTACGGAACGGCTAAAGATCAAAACGGAACAAAGTATTACCTGGTAAAAAACTCATGGGGAACTGAGAATAAGTACAAAGGAACCTGGTATGCCAGTGAAACCTTTGTGATGCATAAAACCATTGATATCATGGTTCACAAAGATGCTATTCCAAAAGAGATTCTGAAAAAACTGGGAATAAAGTAAATTCCACTCGCATTGCAACAAAAAGGCTCTCCGAATTCGGAAAGCCTTTTTTGTTTTACAAGCTTTTTGTTTAATTTTGAAGCCTGAAAAGGCTGAAGATAGAATATCTGTTATATGAACCGGGTGATTGTTTATTTATTGAAAGATATGGGTAGTTTGGGGTGTTTTCCCGAATGCGTAATGGTTGATACGGATGATAAGGGAGTATTCTCTTCTCATTTTGTAAAAGTGTCTAACCTGAATATTTCCAATTACGAGGATCTTTTCGACGAAACGGATAAGATTCTATTTAACTATTGCCAGAAACTGGAAACGGCTACCATTGTATCCAAGATAAAAGATAAGGATGCAAAGAACTGGGAAACTCTGGAGAAAAAGTTTTTCAAGAATAAAAAACTGGGTACGGATGCCCAGTATGTGCGGGATTATCTGATAGAGTATATTGAGCAGAATCAGAATGATTTTTTTGAGCATTTGTCCGACAAACAATTGTATTTGCCTCATGGTAAATTTCCGTTTATGTGGAGTCAGCTTAGTGTGGAGCCGGAAATGCCCGAATTACTCTACTGTTTTGAGAGTACGCCCGACTGGATTTACTATTTTCTGGATATTACTTGTAAGGGAAAGCCGCTTGATCTGAAAAAAGGGAAGCTTGTTTCCCGTAAGTTAGCCCGTGTATTATTGAAAAATAAGATTTATGAGTTCGAGGAAGAAGTAGATGGTTCCAAGTTAATTCCTTTTTTTGATAAAGAAAAGGTATCGGTTTCTCAAATCAACGCCGAAGAGTATATACAGAAAGTCATAGTTCCGTTAGTTCCTTCCAATCGGGTGCTGGCTATAGGGTTTGAAATCCTGACGGTGTCCGATATGGCGAATGCCATTTTACGTGTCCGGGAGATTGTTCCGGTACGGCAGTTTTCTCTGTTCGAGAATGATAGAGAAACCGATTCGGAAGAGAAAAGCATAGTGCTTGAATTGGTGTTCGAATATCAGAATTTTGTATTCTGGGCAGGGCAGAGTGGTCCAACTACTAAGGTTGGTATGACTGATGATTCGTTTACTATTTACAAAGCCGAACGCGATCGTGGTTTGGAAAAACTATATATTAATGCATTGAAAGAAGCCGGACTCGATCTGGATGCGAAAGTACGCAAGATGCCTTATGGTGAAGGTGTGGAATGGCTGAATGATAACTATAAAATACTTGAATCGACCGGAGTTGAGATTAAGTTTGAAAAACGTGGTGGCGAAACTCAACGCATCTTTGTAGGTGAACGTAGTATTAGTGTAGAGGTAGAAGAAGGTCATG
>JAATGT010000068.1 GCA_015654525.1 Bacteroidales bacterium | reverse complement strand
AAAGCAAGGAGCGAAAGAACTGGCGAGAAATACCACTCTCACTTCCCTCAACTTGTCGGAGAACAACATAGGAGATGAAGGAGCGAGGGCGTTTCTTCATAATACAACTCTTGATGCTAAAGGTTCAAAACGAAGTGTGAGTCTGATTGTTACTACTTTGGTTATTGTCTTATTCTTGTCTGCCTTTCTTGTTTATTTCCTTTATCGACGAAATAGGCTCAAAAAGGAGCAATTGGATGTTTATAAACAAAGACTAAATCATAAACAAAAAATTGTGGCTCAGAGTCTGACAAAGAAAATAGAAGAAACTAAAGCCATACAAGCTGATAAGCGCAAAAATACTTCTGCTGATCAGCGGATGGAACTTGATAAGGAATTATACAATACTTGTCTACACCTGAATAACTGGGATGAGTTTGTTGTAGAAATGAATCAATCTTTCAATCAGATAGTTGATAAGCTCCTGTTGATTTACCCAGGCATTTCTCATAAAGAGATAGTATTATGTTGTTTGCTGCTAATTGATATTCCACATAACGATAGAATATTATTACTTGAGTGCACATCTGATAGCTTGTATAAGCTAAAACAACGGCTGGCTCAGAAAATGAATCTTAGCTCTACCAAAAAACTGGACTCATTCCTTGAAGAGTTGATTGCTCTGAACGATTAGTTTTTTCGTTTGTCTACTTTATCTCCCGCTCAAATCATAGTAATTTTTGCTTAAATTTACTCTCGTCCAACCCAATGTCCAAAAATTGTGGGCGGCTGAATGATAATGTATTTATTGTAAGTATATTACAAAACGAAATGTCCAAAAATATTTTGTTGTAATTTTGGTCCAATACTTCAATTTACCTAATTTAGCTCCCCGAAACAAGAGATATCCAGTATTCAGAATTACGAAATAGTGGAGTCGTCAATTTTTATTTATTATTTTTGCGGAGATGTTCTTTTTGGTTTCGGTTCAATCAATTTCGAATAATTAAAAGTTTCTATAGCAGAAAAACAGAGGTAAGAAACGGTATGGTCAATTCGGGTATAGTGAACATCAATTATTATAATTTGTCCTCATTGCCTAAACCTTCAAGAGAGGATCACAAATCGTAATTTTGCATTGACTGTGCCGTTTTTATACCTTCTCAATTGCAATTAGTTTGCTATTCTTGTTTTGTCAAACTAGCTACTGCATTGTCAGCTGTGGATATTTGTTCCATAAATTCCCTAAACTCCGAATAGGCTTCAGGTGGATAATAGCCTTTGGATAGTTCAAAATGACGAATATAGTTTATTACTCCCCCATTGACTGTCGTACTTGCTGTATATTTTCCAAATTTACCGGCGATTTCAAATTTTTCGGGCAGTTCGGTTACTTTGTAATCTTTTGGTAGTAGATAAGTTACCGTGTCGTTTTCCATATAAGGTCTACGAATGCACATGTATGTTTTCCGGTTACGGACTTTTTCGGGAATAGTAGTTACTTTATTCATAAAGTTTAGAGGTAACAGGGCAATGTTCCCGACTAATTTGTGCACATAATTAGTGACAGTGATATTCAGGTTCTCTTCAAATGAAGGAGTGAAGCTTCGGTGCTCCGTATAGGTAAATTTATTCAATGTAAATGATGGAAGCTTGATGCGTTGTGTTAGCATTTTCTTTTTTTCTGCATCATCAGCATAGTAAATGGGCATTATTTCATCATAACACAACCCTATGTAACTGGTGTTAACACTTGCTTCGTCGGTATATTCATCTGTAAGTTTTACCACCGAATGCCTGTTTATACAATTTTCACTGACTGGATAGCTTCTGGTTTGTACTAATCTGCTATTTTCCCCGTCTATTATGAGAACCTTTCTGTCATCGGTAAAATCGCCATTGTAGCCAAAGGGAATACGTTGGTTGGTGCATTCCAACCAAATAGTATCTTTTTGAACAGGGACACATACAATAACGTGATTAAATTGGTTAGACGGAAACGTTTCGTCTATGTTATTGCTTTTGGATCCGGCATTTGCTAACGTAAAGTACGATTTTATTCCGATGGAAGCCAACAATGCTTTCGTGTAATTTGAAAGGGCCTTACAGTCACCATATGAATATTTATCTACAACAGTTGCATCAAACGGTTGCCAGCCGCCTATCCCAAGTTGAATGCTTACATAGCGGGTCTTTTGTTGCATAAATTCATACAGTTTTTGTACTTTCTCATAATCAGTCTTGCAATTGGCTGTAATGTCTTTAATTTTTGCAATAGTTGATTCCGGAAGCTTGTCTTTTTTTTCGATTAATGCAGATTCCCATATACCAATGTCTTTCCAGCTTTCGCAAGACCCTTTTGTATCGCCAACTTCAAACTTATTGGGTGCTAACAAAACAGATGGATAGTTTGGGGTATCCTCCGATGACATTGGTTCATTCATGCTTGCTTTTAAATTGCTTAAACTCCAACTGTAAATGTCTTTTCCATCCGAGCTGGTTTTATTTACACCTTTTGGCAAATTAAACTCTTTATAACGAAAGGTATACCCGGCTGGAACTTTAACTACAAATGAGGAGCTTTCGTAAGAAGTGTTCTCTTCATCGTGATTCCATGATGGCAATTCGAAGGTTTGTTTCATTTCTCGTTCATACGTATATTCTACCGTGAATGGATAGGTTAAATATTTAGGATCAATTATTTTAATTCTGTTATCCTCATACATTGAAAAACCACTTATATAGCTCCTGTCAATTATATCATCATAACCGAAGCTCCGAACTTGTTTCCCTTGCTCATCATACACCTTACCTTTTAACCCTGTAATTTTGTTCATTGAATCGTAAGTCGCTCTGAAATAAGAATTATCTTCACCATTTCTATTCAAAATCGTGCGAACCTCGGTGATGGTTACTATGGCTGATTTTTCTGATTTAATCTCTACTTCTTCCTGATGAAGCCGTACGACTGTATGTGCATTTTCTTTTAGAGCCGCTGGAATTTGGCTTACAGGATATTTCAATTCCTTTGCAGATAAAAGTGCAAAGAAGTGAATGAAAATAATACTCAAACGAATTTTTCTATACATAGTTCTAGCTCTTTTTTATAATCAACATTTCAGCTTGTTTCTTTACGAGTTCATCGAAGAGGGTCTTCAAATTTTGATATTCAGGTTGATAAAAAACAGGTTTATTTATGAACAGCTTAAATAATACTTGAACTTTATTTTCATTTATTGTTGATAGCATTTGAAAACTTGCTGTATTTTCAGGCAGATTCATTTTTATATTTTTGGGTAATTGATCGATTGAATATCCTGTTGGCAGTTCAAGAATAAATATTTGAGTTGTTTCTAAAGGAGTTGTAAAATCGACGGGAAACACCCTGTCACTGGCTTTGAAAGGGTTCTCCGTATATTGGTTTAACAACATTGGATTGACAAAAAGTTGATTGTTTGCTTTTGTAACTCGATTCTTTAAGGTAATTGAGAATTTTTCACTCAAAGGTTGTTGAATGCTGTCAATCCCGGTTAATTTGTAATCATCAATTGATAAGCCTATGTGCTTATCTTCAATAGATTTTAAATATTCGTCCTGACTATTAAATGTTTTGTAATGAGTACGATGCTCTAATGCGCTGTAATCGTATGATGCTCTCTCCCAGCTGCCTTTCAATGCTCCATCGGGTGAGAGCTTGAGGTTGATGATAGATACTGTTTTATCTTTCTTTTGTGGAGTCAAGTCAACCCACTCCTGAGTCTCTTTTTTTAATATTAATCCAGAACCATTAATGGTGCGTTCAGGTAGCATTCCCAATGGTAAATTGTCTTCTGTTGCATCTAGGAGGTAACTTTTGTCACCAATTACAACCTGTGCTACCACATAATTTAATTTTTCGAGACTTACCGAATAAGGAGGTAATGTTCCATTGTTACGAGTGCTTAAAACTACGGGATTGGCGTTCAGATCTAGTTTTCGAAGCAATAATACCAGATTCAAATTAATATCTGCAACATTTCCTATCTTTTTATTAAATGCATGGCTTAATCCACTCTTGGAAATCCAGATCGATTCTTCTTTATTCCATTTTATCTTTTTGACAGCCTCGTAAGCCTTTGCCATTTTCTCTTCAGGTGTCGAACTTGATGATTTTATTTCTTTTTCAAGGCCATTTAGAAAAAAGCTTATAGTGGTTAATGGAGCTCCAAAGTCATCATCTTTCCATAATGTTTCAGCAACGGCACTCCATGTTGTGGCGTAGTCTTTGTATAAATATCCAGGGATGTGAATGCTGGATATTTCTATATTCATTTTCGTCAGATAATTATCTACATTGTTCATATAAGGCTCAGATCTAAACGAAGGAACATCTTTCGCTACCCATCTGTCACTCGTAGACACTGTAAGGTTATTATATCCTGTGAAGTTTTTACGGCATGAGAAATAGGTGCTTTCTTCAAGTATCAATTCACTCCAGCGGACAGGTATGGTTTTCTGAAAACTCCAATAGGACGGCAAACCATCAAAATAGAATTCGATGTCTAGTACAGCGCCTACTTTTACATTGGGCATGGCCACTCTGGCTCGGTAACTTCCTTTTGTGATGCGTTCAATAAAAATACCTTCTTTATTTAGTTTGGTGACTATGGGTACGCCGTTTTCTAGATTTACAGTTTGCCCCTTTACATTTGTTTTCTCTGATGCAGGTACTGAAAAATTTCCCTGATCTTTTCCTTCTTCTTTTAAAATCTTTATGCGAATTTGATGTACGAACTGCATTTCTCGGGAATCGAAGTAACCATAATTACATAGAACTACTGCAGATGCGCTTGAGTCGGCAGGATAAACTTTCATTTCAAGATCGGCTTTGTCAATCTTCCCGTATTTCATCGGTGCCTTTTGTGCCAAAATATTAAAGGCCGTTGAGAAAAACAATAAAATAATGGTGAATTGTTTTTTCATAATAGTAAATTTTAATAGATATAAGAGCTGTATAATAAAATAAATTGTTTTTATAAATTAGAATTAAATGCAAGAAATGATGCAAATATAATAAATATTAATTAATGTGTAGTGATTTGCCTATATTTTTTCTAAATTTGATTCATGAAAATTTAGGCATAAAAAAAGCCGACTTTAAATCGGCTTTATAAAATACTTGATTGCTATAAAATTGGATTAAAAAATCTACTTTTCTAACAATAATTTTTCGGCTTTTTGAACTTTTTCAAATGTGAATTGAGTTAATATTTCATTCTTATAACTACAAATTTCAGCATTAAATAAATTACCAATACTACCTTGGTGAGTGTGATTGATAGATTTGTTTGGTTTGAAGTTCCCTGCTTCAATTTCCAATCCTACTTGTTTGTAAGCATCGCGGAAAGGTATACCTGCTAAGGTTAATCGATTTACTTCTTCAACGCTGAACAAATAATCATAGCGAGAGTCGTCGAGTATATTAGTGTTCACTTTAACTTGACTCATCATCATAGCTGTCATTTCTAGGCAATCGGTTAGTTCTGCAAATGCCGGTATGAAGATTTCTTTGATAATTTGCAAATCACGAAAATAACCTGAAGGCAAATTGTTGGTTATCATCATTATCTGTTGGGGGAGTGATTGTAATTTGTTACATTTGGCTCGAGTTAATTCAAATACGTCCGGATTCTTTTTATGCGGCATAATGCTTGAGCCTGTGGTGAATTCATCGGGTAATTTTATAAAACCGAAATTCTGAGAGGTAAACATGCAGGCATCAAATGCCAGTTTAGCCACTGTGGCAGCGACGCTTGCCAATGCATTGGCCACGGTGCGTTCCATCTTTCCTCTTCCCATCTGCGCATAAACGACATTGTAATTCATGCTGTCAAAGCCCAATAAATCTGTAGTTAACTGACGATTGAGAGGAAAAGAAGACCCATATCCGGCAGCAGAACCAAGTGGATTCCGGTTAGTTATTTTCCAGGCTGAAAGTAAGAGTTGTAAATCGTCGGCCAAACTTTCGGCATAAGCTCCAAACCAAAGTCCAAAGGATGATGGCATAGCAACTTGCAGGTGCGTATAACCGGGAAGTAAAACGTCTTTGTAGCGGTTGCTTTGAGAAATCAGAACATCAAATAAGTCAGACACTGTTGAAACTGTTTTTTCGATTTCAGCCCGGGCAAAGAGTTTCAGATCTACCAGTACCTGATCGTTTCGCGAGCGTCCGCTATGTATTTTCTTACCCATATCGCCCAGTTTGCGTGTCAGCAGTAATTCTACTTGGGAGTGTACATCTTCCACACCTTCTTCGATGATGAAATTTCCGGTGTCGGCTAATTGATATATACTTTTTAATTCTTCCAGCAATGCTTCTAATTCATCGGTTTGTAATAAACCAACTGACTGAAGCATTCGAATATGTGCCATGGAACCAAGTACGTCATATCTAGCCAAAAATACATCCATTTCACGATCACGACCGACAGTAAAAGCTTCAATTTTTGCATTTACCTGTGTGCTTTTCTCCCAGAGTTTTGTTGCCATATTGAAAATTTCAATTTGTCCATTCTTATTTTGACACCAAAATAAGAATAGAAATTATTTGCTTAACGTGTTTGCCAACAAATCAGCAATCACGTTTATTCCTTCTTTAAGCTTTTTATCTACCATTATTTTAATCATAGTAGGTAACTCTGCTTTCAGAGTCAGCTTCATTCGCGTTTCATTTTCAGCTGCTTGTTTTAGTTGAATCCATACGCTAACTTCGACGGGAGCTTTTTCTGAAGTAAGTTTGATAGTTTTGAACGGTTAACGTTCCACAATGCGGAAGCCCATTTTCCCGAATCCCTCCACTACGAAGCTACAGCTGTCGGCATCGAATTGGAGATCTTTTACTTTATCGGCCAGACTTGCATTCTCTTTTATTTTCTGTAGATTTTGCAGGTCGCTTAGTATACCAAAAACCATTTCTTCATCCGAAGAAATGGTTTTTATGTCGCTTTCGTATGTTGTCATATATTTTTTATTAGCAATTTTAGAGTTCCCAATTGAACTGTTGAAACATATAAGATAAATTTATACTTGTTCCAACGATTTTAATTGCTTAAAGTTCAATTGTAACTATCCAAATTGTCAATTTAGATTTCTTCAGTTCTCCAGGTAGAAGGGTTTTGACGCCATTCCTGTAATGTGTCTATGTCTTCTGCCGCGATGTAATTTGTTGCTAATGCTTCGGAAAGAATTGCTTCATAGCTACATAAAGTAGTTAGCTTAACTTTTGCTTGTTTGAATTTTTGTTCAGCCACAGGGAAACCATATGTAAAAATGGCTACCATCCCAAGAACTTCAGATCCATCATTGCGGATAGCCTCAACGGCTTTAAGGCTACTTCCACCGGTCGAAATCAAATCTTCAATTACAACTACTTTTTGACGAGGACGTAAATCTCCTTCAATCATATTTTCTAAACCATGGTCTTTTGGAGTTGGGCGCACATATACAAATGGTAATCCAAGTACGTCGGCTACCAAAGCACCTTGAGCAATAGCTCCGGTAGCAACTCCGGCAATAACTTCAACCTCGGGATACATTTCCAGAATTAATCGAGCTAATTCTATTTTGATAAAGCTTCGGGTTTGCGAATAAGATAATGTTTTACGATTATCGCAATATATAGGAGATTTCCATCCGGATGCCCAGATAAATGGGTTGTTGGGTTGCAATTTGACAGCTTTGATCTTCAGTAGTTTTTCAGCTACGTTTTTTTCTAATGGTTTCATTTTTAATCGGTTTAATAGAAAATGAGTAACAATTATTGTTAGTAAACATTTATCTCATTGATTTTGCAAAAGTACGCAAACAAGTTGAGAGATAAAACATAAAAGGATATATTTTAAAATATTTTTTCTGATTAAATATTTGTCTATAACACCAATTAAAAGCTCTGAAAATTATAAGATAGAAACAATTCCAAATCAGTTTATCGAAGGCAGAAAAGCATCTTCTATATGATCAATTGTGAAATTTTGTCCGTGTGGAATAACTGATATAACATCGAATCTGGTTTCTCCCTGCCAATCGAACTGAAAAATATATTCGTGCGTAGCGTTGATAATATTACGCATTTTCCGATTGGTAATGGCTTCCTGAGGATGTTCAAAGGCTTCAGTTGAGCGTGTTTTTACTTCTACAATAACCAACTGACCATCTTTTTCTGCAACAATGTCAAGCTCCAGCTTGCCACATTGCCAATTTGTATGGAGTATATTAAAACCTTTGGATCGCAAATATTCCTGTGCCCGTTTTTCTCCAAGCTCACCCAATTCATTATGATCTGCCATAGTTCAAAAATAATATATGATTAAAATAAAAATATTGAAGCGTCATTGTGAAAAATAAATGTACAGATTATCAGCAAACAATTTCCAAAAATACAATTTTTTGTTATATTTCCGTTAAATGTGGCAGGATAATATTATTTTTGTGCGGAATATCGATCTCCTATGGCTAAAAAAACTACAATTCCGGCTTCCCAGCGCAATTCCCTGCGAACGCACCGACAAATATTTACTTTGAATGATGAGGAAAACAAAGCTTTAAATCGCTATATTGCAAAATATAAAGTTCAAAACAAATCGAAATTTATTCGTGAAACGCTTATGTTGGCTATTATTCGAAGGTTGGAAGAGGATCATCCGACTCTATTTGATTAATTTTTCTGCTGTTTGAGATTTTGTCTTTTTCTAAAAACGCATAAAATATTTTAAATTATGGAATACCTTCTTGTATTCTTTGCATTGATTGTGGGCTTTTTGGGAGCGAGGTTTATTGGTCTACGTAAACAAGCTGCAATAAAATCAACATTTGAAACCCGTGAAAAAGAAATGTTGACAACTCAAAATGAGTTAGAAATGCAAAAGTCTGTTGCAAAAGAGACGCTTCGAATAAAATCGGAAGAGTTACAGCGTTTGCAGTTGGAACTGACGTTACAGCTTGAAATAGCTAATAATCGTGGCATAGAAGTTGCTACTTTAAAGGCTGTCAATGAAAATTTGGCAGAGAAACTCGAGAATCAAAAGGGAGAGATCGAGAATTTGCAGAATCGCCTTACTACCGAGTTCGAAAACATAGCTACCAAGATTTTAAAAGAGCGTTCGGACGAGTTTTCCCTATCGAACCATAAAAATCTGAGCGAAATCCTGAATCCATTAAAAGAACGAATCCAACTTTTTGAGAGAAAGGTGGATGAAACTTACGATAAGGAATTGCGAGATAAGATAAGCTTGCGTGAAGAGGTACGTAAACTTACTGAGTTAAATACACGCGTGAGCCAAGAGGCTAACAACCTGACCAAAGCTCTTAAAGGCGATGTGAAAAAGCAGGGAAATTGGGGTGAGGTGATTTTAGAACGCGTTTTAGAACGCTCAGGCCTGACTAAAGGTCAGGAATACGAGCGTGAGGAAGTGGTGGATGGTGCTGATTCGAGTGTACAGCGGCCGGATGTGATTATTCATTTGCCAGATAATAAACATATTATTGTTGACTCTAAAGTTTCGCTGGTTGCTTATGAGCGATTTGTTTCGGCAGAAACCGATGAGCATCGGGTGGCAAACTTAAAAGACCATATCAATTCGTTGCGTAGTCATGTGAAATTACTAAGCGAAAAGAATTATCAGAATGCACAGAATCTGAATACACCTGATTTTGTGTTGATGTTTTTGCCCATTGAAGCTTCATTTTCGGTAGCGGTACAGGGTGATAGCGAGATCTTTTCGTATGCGTGGGAGCGAAAGATTGTGATTGTGAGTCCAACAACTTTACTGGCAACCTTGCGAACCATTACGTCGATATGGAAGCAGGAGAATCAAACAAAAAATGCGCAAGAGATTGCCCGTTTGAGTGGTTCATTGTATGATAAATTTATTGGTTTTGCAGAAGATATGGCTAAAATAAAAGTCAATATTGACCGGACCTCTGGTGCATACGATGATGCGATGAAAAAGATGAAAGATGGCAACGGGAATATAATCCGTACAGCCGAAAAGATAAAAGAGTTAGGTGCAAAAACAGGTAATAAATCATTACCTGGAGGTTTTGAGAATTCCTGATTGATTAAAGGAGATAATACATACATTTATCCCCTCCTGATATAAATGATTTAATGATGTTATTTATGAAGTTAAAGGTGCTTTTTGCAATTGTATTTTGTTTGTTTGTGGTTAATATATTTGCCACAGGGCCCTCAAATCAATACGAAAAAACGAATATTCCTAAATCGGAAATCATAAATCCCGACAGCCTTTTAGGAACTATGCTGGGAGATACAGTTCAGGTGATACCAATCGTGAAACCTCAATTGGCCGCAAAAACCGAGATTGCTACTGCCAAAATGAAGTATGCTACGACACAAAAAACAGATTCGGCAAGCTCGGCACCTGCTACCATATCAGTACCCCCCAGCATAAATAGAGATAGTCTTGCTCATTTGAATTTAATGCTTCGCAAAGACCAGCAGCGGGTAGACTCTCTCCTGATTTTAGGCAATCCTCTTTTGATTGATCTGGTGTATACCGGACTTCCCTATGATTTTAAGTGGAACATAAAGCCCGATTTCAGGGTATTATATTATGGGTCGGAGTCGGCTCCGCTAAGTAAGGCAACGATGAAGCCGGTTAAACTTGAAACCACAGAGAAAACTATTGCCGATCTTCGTCAGGGAGCCCGCGATGAAATAACCCGGACAGCTTTTTATTTATACGACACCATGTTTGACGATTTACCGAGTCCGGATGTGAATAAAAGCCAGTTTATAAAGGATAAGCATTTGACAAAAGTTAAATTCATAGATGACGATGCTGAATTTAGTCATTATCATCGAAAACTAATTGTAAGGCCGGAGCGAATTGGACCATGGCAATACAAAGCCACTGCCTTAGCTCAGTTTTCGGAAAATGTTATATCCGGAAATTGGTATCAGGGAGGAAATAGCAATGTTGCCATCTTGGGAATACTAACCGGACAGATGAATTATGATGATAAAAAGAAGATTCAGTGGGATAACAGTGGAGAGTGGCACATGGGCTTTAACTCAGTAGCGGGTGATTCGTTACATGCTTTGAGTACCAACGATGATGTCTTTAAAGTAACCAGTAAACTGGGGATTAAAGCCAGTGGAAACTTTTACTATAGTGCGTCGGTCGACTTTTCCACTCAATTTTTCAATAGCTATAACGGAGTAAATTCAAACGTTTTGAAAACCTCGTTTCTAACTCCGGTTCGGTTGAATGTGGGGCTTGGTTTGGATTATAAGTATAAAAAGATTTTCTCGTTGATGGTGTCCCCGGTTTCGTTCAAATATATTTATATGAATGATAATACGCATGTAGATCCAAATCTTTTCGGGATAACGGCAGGAAAAAACTCATTAAGTGAGGTCGGAAGTTCGCTGACCTCTACCTTGTCTTATGCTGTGAGCCACGAAATACAGCTTGATTCCAAGATGTCGTTTTATACCAATTATCAAAGTGTACAAGTCGATTGGGAAATGGTGTGTAATCTAACGATCAATCGTTTCTTGTCAACGCGTATTTCAATTAATCCCCGATATGACAACACGGTTATTCAAACGGACGGGTCGAAAGCCAAAATTCAGTTCAAGCAATTCCTGAGTGTGGGTTTCTCGCATAAATTCCAGTAAAGTTTTTTCGGCGTTATTCGAACAACGAATACCAACGATCAAATTTTAAAACCTCAGACTTTCCATAACGTTTCAGGTAACTCCTGATTCGATCTACCGAATGAGCTTCGTCCAGTTGTGTTTTAGAATAAAATTTATCGGCATAGCAAATCACCTGTTCTTCGGGCGAAAGCGGGAGCATGTCGCGATGGGGTAGAGGTAGTTTCCCTTTTGTTATCATTTTCATACTTAAACCAGTGCCGGTGTGTCGTTCGCAAACCAGTGCGTGGCGCGGTAGGCCTTCTTTCCGGAGTAAATCAGCTCCCAGGTAACCGTGTTCGATATATTGATGCTTACCATGGCAATGTATGCGTGGTGCTTCGCACAAAAAAATGCCGATGTCGTGCAACATGGCAGCTTCGGCAATAAATTCGGTATCGAGATTCAGTTCCGGATGTTTTTCGGCAATTTCCAGTGCTTTGTTTTTGACCTGTTCGCTGTGTTTCACCAATACATAATGAATTTCGCTGCCGGTCAAATAATATTTTTCTATTATTTCGAGAGGATTAATCATTTCAAATTGAATAAAGTTTGTGGAGGTTATGAAAGGATATTCTTAAACCCTGCAAAATTACAATATTTCTAGCTGAAATGATCCGAAAATGAAAGAACGATTTTATTCTATTTCATTGATTGCTTTAAAAATTACGCCTTCGTATTGAGCCAGTGTTTTGCATTTCTTTATCAACTTATAAATTTTATGCCCGTTTTCAAATCCCTGCGAGTGATAACTCCAAAGTTCTTCAAAGCGTTTCAGAAAATGCAAGTCGCCCGAGTATTTTTCTTTGCTGTGTTCAATAAGTGCCTGGTGAAATAAGTGCCTGGTGAAATTTGCGAAGCATACTTATTTTTTCTTTCTGAGTCAGTTCTTGTCCGCGAATTTCGGCCAATAAAAAAGGATTTTCCAACAATCCCCGACCAATCATAATCCGGTCTACCTGCGGAGCCTCGGTTTGGATCAGCTTCACATCGTTTACAGATCTAATATCGCCGTTGTAACAAACCGGATGCCTCAGCTGTGGAGCATAACGGGCAAATGCTTCTACATCGGCTTCGCCTTTATATTGTTGTTTGCCCACACGTGGATGAATAATGATTTCTTCCAACGGAAAGGCATTTAAAACGAAAATCAACTGTTCAAATTCGATGGGGTTACGCATCCCAAGTCGGCATTTGACAGATATTTTCAGTTTAGTTTCGGTAAAAATGCCATTCAACAAAGCTTCCACTTCAGCCGGATGTTCGAGCAATCCAGCTCCCATGCGTCTGCCCGTTACCATTGGGTAGGGGCAGCCCATATTAATGTTGGCTTCGGTGTATTGATGTTCGAGACACAGATCTTCAAACCGTTTGAACGATTCGAAATCATTTCCCAAAAATTGAGGAACCGGTTTTTGTAGGGTGTTATGCGTCGGAAGCAAGTCGTTACACTGGCTCGGCCGGTAAAAATCATGACCCTGCACCCGAATGAATGGTGTGAAGGTTTTATCGAAAGTGCCGATATGTTGGGTATACGATTCCCTGAAAATCCAATCGGTAAGACCCTGAAGTGGGGCGAGGTAAATTTTAATCATCAATATTTCGTGTTCGTTTTACTATAATACGGGCCGATTTAACCAGCCATATCAGTTTGTAAAGGTAAGCAATTCCCGGGATGTTTTCATTTCCGTTTTACCACAATGCCCTGTGCTTCCAGCGGCTGATTGCCGGCAAGTAAAATGTGCGCATATTTTATGTACTCCGTATAGAGCGGACGGAGTTCGTCGAAAGCTTGGTTGCGAAGCTTAGCGTACTTTTCTTTAAAGTAAGGGATCTTTTTTTAAAGGTTGGCATATTTTTCTTTTTTGTTGTCGTACCTTGTAAAAAGGTAAGGCATTTTCTTGCCAATGTTGCCGTACTTTTCTCTAAAGTAAGGCATTTCTTTCCAAAGATTGGTGTATTTTTCTTTTTCGTCGCCGTACCTTGTAGAAAATAAGTCACTCTATTACAAGTTCTCATATGTTTTTCAGCAAAGTCGGGCATTTCTTTCTAAAGGGTGGCGTACTTTTCTTTTTTGTTGGCTTATTTTATAAAAAAGTACGGCACCCTCTGACAAAGCTTGCCGTACTTTTCTCCAAAGTTGGGTATTTCTTTTTAAACGATGGCGTACTTTCCCAAAAATTTGCCGTACTTTTTTCTTTCAGAAGGCAATCTTTAGAAAAAAATGCCCTATTTCTTTAAATCTGAGGGCACACAATTATTTTTATAGGCCTTTCTGTTTGGTTTCAGTAGAAAATCGATTTAAAATGGCAGTTACATTTATGGAGCGATAAAGCTATTTTTATTGCACAAATATACTTCATTATTTGGAATGCATTTAATTATCCCCGATTAATTTTCCCAATAATCCCTGCATTTTGCAATTGCTCTTTGTCAATTGTTTGTTACCTTTGTGGAAAGAAAAATGAAATACGTTGACGTCATATTGCCATTGCCATTGGCCAATACCTTTACCTACTCTGTGCCGGAAGAGTGGGCCGACTCGGTGCGCATTGGCATGCGGGTGGTGGTGCCGTTTGGCAAAAAGAAAATGTACACTGCCGTGGTATATCTCGTTCACACGGTTATACCCACAGTTTACGAAGCCAAAGATATTGTCTGCTTGTTGGATAATGCACCTATTCTCCGCCGTCCGCAAATGAAGTTTTGGGAATGGATCTCGTCCTACTATCAGGCCTTTTTGGGTGACGTGTATCAGGCAGCAGTGCCGGCCGGTTTAAAGTTGGAAAGCGAAACGCGGGTGTGCATCAATCCCGATTATGAAGCTGAAACCGTTCTTTCGGAAAAGGAAGAAAAGGTACTCATGGCTTTGTCCGAAGGCAAACCTGTTACTATCACTGAGCTGAATAAAGTCACCGAAATGCGCGATGTGATGCCTACGCTCAAACAATTGCTTGAAAAAGGTGCGGTGGAAATAAGCGAAGAACTGACCGATAAGTTCCGGGTGAAGACCGATACCTTTGTGCGTATGTCGGCCGAAGCCATGCAGGAAGACAATCTCCGCAAGATTTTTGACGACCTTGGTCGTGCCAAAAAGCAACTGGACGTGTTGATGATGTATATTAATTTGTCGAAATGCCTCATGCCTGCGAAACATCGCGAAGTTTCGCGCAAAGAGCTGATGGAGAAATCGGGAGCTTCAGCTGCTGTACTTGCTGGATTAGTGGAGCGGGGCGTGTTGGAAACCTACCTGAAAGAAATCGGGCGATTGGACATCTCTGATGTGTCGACTTCTGCCGTTTATCCGCTTAATGAGTTTCAGCAGGTAGCTATTAAAGAAATAGAAAAGCAATTTATTGAAAAACCGGTGGTGCTGTTGCATGGCGTTACGTCCAGCGGCAAAACCGAGATTTACATACATCTCATTAATAAGGTACTCGCCGAAGGGAAACAAGTGCTTTATCTTGTTCCCGAAATTGCGCTGACCACCCAACTCACTACACGCTTGAAACGGGTGTTTGGCAAACGCCTTGGAGTGTATCACTCCAAATTCTCCGATGCCGAGCGGGTGGAGATATGGAACAATGTGCTTAATGATAAAACCTATGACGTTATAATAGGCGTGCGGTCATCCATCTTTCTTCCTTTTCGCCAACTAGGGTTGATCATTGTGGACGAAGAGCATGAGTCGAGTTACAAGCAATACGATCCGGCTCCGCGCTATCATGCCCGCAATGCCGCCATCGTATTGGCTTCCATGCACGCTGCAAAAACCTTGCTCGGAACAGCTACTCCGGCCATCGAAACCTATCAGAATGCACAAACCGGAAAATTCGGATTAGTAGAGCTCAATCAGCGTCACGAAGATATGGCCATGCCCGAAATCTTGGTTGTCGATACCAAAGAAGCGTACAGGAAGAAACAAATGGAAAGCCATTTCACCGATGCCTTGCTCGAACGCATTGCCAAAGCTCTTCAGAACAAAGAGCAGGTTATCCTTTTCCAAAACCGCAGGGGTTATGCACCCTATATAGAATGTAAAGCTTGTGCTTATGTGCCGCATTGCAACAACTGTGATGTTAGTCTTACTGTTCATAAAGCTTTTAATACTTTGACCTGCCATTACTGCGGATATACCGAACCGATTCCGAATATCTGTCCGGCGTGTAAAATGCAGGGGACACTTTCTACCAAAGGTTTTGGGACGGAAAAGATTGAAGACGAAATCAAGCAGATTTTTCCTGATGCCCGCGTTTCGCGCATGGATTTAGATACCACGCGTTCTAAGAAATCGTACGAAAAGATTATTTCGGACTTTGAACAACAGAAAGTCGATATTCTTATTGGTACCCAAATGGTGTCGAAAGGGCTCGACTTCGAGTGCGTAAGTCTGGTAGGAATCTTGAATGCCGACAATATGCTCAACTTCCCGGATTTTCGCGCGCACGAGCGCGCGTTCCAATTAATGGCGCAAGTCAGCGGACGTGCCGGACGGAAGAATAAGCGTGGTACGGTTATTCTTCAGACCTCATCGCCCGAGCACCCTATTATTGGGCAAGTCATCCGAAATGATTATCAGGCAATGTTTGCCACACAGTGCGACGAGCGGAAGTTATTCAAATATCCCCCGTATTTCCGCATGATTCAGATCGTACTTCGTCATCGCGACCCGAATATTCTCAATCAGGCGGCGGCTCGCATGGCTGCTGATTTACGCGTAGTATTCAATAATCGCGTTCTCGGACCAAACGTTCCGGCTGTATCGCGTATTCAAAATATGTATATCAAACATATTTTGCTCAAGTTTGAAGTGGAAGCATCCGCCGAAAAGGCTAAAGATATCCTCCGCCAGGTAACGAATACTCTCCTTTCCGACCCAAGATTCAAATCTTTGTGGGTAAATCTGGATGTAGATCCGATGTAATTTTCAAATTTAGTTGGTTTCCTATTCATTTCTCGTATGATTTT
>JAATGT010000354.1 GCA_015654525.1 Bacteroidales bacterium | reverse complement strand
TAAATAAAAATCAAGACAAATACAAAAAAGATAAAATAAAGAAAATGGAAAAGCAACTAGCTCGTTTAAAACAGGCAGCGTAAACACAGCAAATTAAAGCACTCAAAAACAGATATATAGAAAGAGTTATATAGGAGAAATATGCTAAAAAGTTAGCATAAGACAAGAAAAAGGATTATATTTATAGTACTTAAATACAAATATATATCTATAATTCAGCCCTATGCTAACAGTCAACGACTGTTACAGAAATTTATTATTTAAATGATGAATTCACTAAGGAATTTGATAAAACCTTTCAAAAACACCTTTTAAAAGAAGATAACGGCAAACGAACTAGAAATAAGCCTAACAGGCTATCTAATAGCGAAGTTAGGACTATTATAATTGCATTTCACCTAGGTGGTTATCGCAATTTGAAGCACTTTTACCTCTTCTATGTTTGTAAACACATGACTAAAGAGTTTCCGTGTCTGGTTTCATATAATCGATTTGTAGAATTACAGCAAAAAGTTGTATTTCCATTGGTTTTATTCTTGAAAATGTGTCGCATGGGTGAATGTACAGGTATTAGTTTTGTAGATTTAACCGCTTTAAAAGTTTTTCATATTAAACGAGAACACCAAAATAAAGTTTTTGACGGAATTGCAACCAAAGGTAACGGGACCTTAGGTTGGTTTTTCGGATTTAAATTGCATATTATCATTAATGACAAAGGAGAAATACTCAACTTTGTCATTACACAAGGCAATATAGATGACCGGGAACCACTTTATTCAAAGAAATTTACACAAAGCGTCTTTAGTAAATTATTTGGTGATAGAGGTTATATATCGCAAAAGCTTCAAGAATTTCTTTTTGTTGATGGCATTCAACTGATAACCTAAATGAGAAACAATATGAAAGGGGGAGAAATTCCATTAAAAGATAAGCTTATCCTTAGGAAAATAGCTGTTATCGAGTCTGTTAATGATGAATTGAAAAATATTTGTCAAATAGAACACACTAGACACCGGTCATTCATTAATTTTATTACAAACTTGATTGCTGGTTTACTTGCTTACAGCTTTTTGCCGAAAAAACCATCAATCAATATTGATTTTGTGGATCAAGATCAACTTGCATTATTCTAATATTATATCGAACTCACGTTAAATTATAATGCGAAGCAATAGATAAATCAATCCTAAAGACTTTGATATATAATACACCTGCAAAGAAATTTCCGCTATCTGAATGGTATTTTGAAAAAAGCGTTAAATAAAATCGACTGGAGCTAATAGAGTAGAATCTGGATTTACCTATTTATGGTTCAAACCGAGGGTATAAGACAAGCACAATTATCGAAGCTTTTATGGCTAGTATTTGGTGTGGTGCCAGCCGATTTTCACATACCGAAGTCACTATGCACGATACAGCATTGGAAAGATTTTTGACTGGAATAACACACTGGGTCAAGATACATACAAACGTTTCATCTCAAAATTTACTCAAAGTACAAATCAAATGGTGAGTGATTATTTTATTCAAGGATTTTCGACAATGTCAAGTTTGATAATTTCGTATAGATATTGATTACTCTGTAATAATCCGTTACGGTGAGTAAGAAGGTACAAAGATTGGTTATAATCTAAGCAAAAAAAACATGGCTAGCCATCATCCACTTATTGCATTTATAGCTGACTTAAAAATTGGTGTCCTTAATGAGCTTCGAAGCGGAGATTGCTCATTGGAATCCCAGGTATTTTAGTGGCCTTGCAATAGCGCAGTGTCTGTATTAGATAAAACAACGATAGTTTTATGTTGAGCGTTGGTTAAAAGATCCACGCTCACAAAGAGTGAAAATCATTGTAGTCGATCAAAAATAAGAGAACCCAATGTACGCTTCGATTTTTTTTATTTTTAAATAGTTCGATTTTTTTTGATTCTACCATGCACCTATTTCATCAACAAACAAGTGGCTACCTTCACCTACTTTTGGAAAATCGAGAGGACTGTCAGCGGCTTTTTTGAGTACCACTTTCAAGAAGTGAACTAGTACCGGGGGGAAGACTAGCAGTGGACGACTCACTTCCCAAAAGGAAGCTGAAGATTGCTTTATTTTACTCTCAGCAATAAATTTATATTGTTTACCATCCATCGACCCATACAATTGTATCTCGGGCGAAATGCTTACTCCAAAAGCTGTGGCCTGAAGCATACCTACCGAAAGTTTCTCAATGGTAATTGGATTCTGAGCATCACCACATTCAAAAATGATCTCACAGTCTACACCTTTACCAAGTCCCAACCACTGAGTCGTTACTTTAGCATTACCTTCTTTGCCATCTGTTAATGCATTGACACTACCACCATCGTAGGAAGTTGAAACTACATTCCTTGTATAAGTAAGTCCTGTCAGTTTGCTCACCACGAAAGAACTTGAAGTAGCTTTTCCTATCATTTTTCCATTTGAAAATGCCGCAGCAGTAATTCTAGTAGAGGCATCAAGAGTAAATGGCTGGTCGTATAACGCATCGGTTATTGAGGGATTTTTCCCTGTATTATTGTAATGAATTTGGACATTGGGATGATCGCATTCCAACGTAACCTGCAATTTTCTATCGGCAGTTATAGTAGATTGAAACTGCACATCGTAAAAAGCACGACATGGTTTAATTTTCAGTCTATTGTAACGTTCAAAATCAGTGGACAAACGACTACGGAAATTATTCCAATTGCGATTATCCTTACTTCCCCATACCACTTCCGACATAGCCGACACGCGTGGAAAGACCATATATTCAACACTTTCGGTAGTGGGCAAATATTCACTCCACATATTGGCTTGTGCTCCCAATACATGTTTAGCTTCGTCGCCAGTTAGTTCAGCGGGAATAGGTTCATATTCATATACTGTTTTCAGGGGTAAAAAGCCACCAATAGTAATTGGTTCGTTAAGTGGATCAGTCTGATAATGATCGAAATAACAGTGCGATAATGGCGTCATAATCACATCATGACCGCTCTTGGCAGCTGCAACACCACCCTGCATACCACGCCAAGACATCACAGTAGCATTAGGTGCCAGTCCTCCGTCCAAAATTTCGTCCCATCCAATAATCTGCCTGCCTTTAGAATTGACAAATTTCTCAATACGCTCCACAAAATAACTTTGTAAACCGTCCTCATTTTTTAAATTTAAACGTTTAATGAGTTCTTGACAATTGGAACATTTTTTCCAGTTCTCTTTCGGACATTCATCGCCACCTATATGTATGTATTTGTTGGGAAAAATATCCATCACCTCAGTCAATACATTTTCCAGAAACTCAAAAGTCTTTTCACGTGGACAATATACTTCGGGAAAAACACCCCATTGGGTAGCAACTTTTATCGTTGAATCTTGCGTACACGAAAGGTAAGGATAAGCTGCAATGGCCGCTTGAGCATGTCCGGGTAGTTCAATTTCGGGAATGACTGTTATAAAGCGTGCTTTAGCATAAGCCACTATTTCACACGCTTCGTCTTGTGTATAAAATCCGCCATAAGGTTTGCCATCGAACTGCTGAGGATAGTTCTCGAAATAATAACCTTTTAGCGTTTCTGCACGTTTAGAACCAACCTCAGTTAATCGCGGATATCTTTTTATCTCAATTCGCCAACCTTGATCATCGGTAAGATGCCAGTGAAAAGTATTGAATTTATGAATAGCCATTGCATCAATGTATTTTTTTATGAATGCTACTGGGAAAAAGTGTCGACAAACATCTAAATGCAATCCACGGTAAGCAAAATGGGGAGTGTCATTTATCAACACACAGGGCACAGTCCAGATCTTTAATCTAGACCTTTTCTGTTCGTAAATATCTGTGGGGAGAAGCTGATAAAGCGATTGCAAACCATAGAAAAAACCATTGCTGGCTTGGGAGCTTAATCTGATATTTCGTGAAGAAATTTGTAAGTCGTATGACTCTGAATTATCATTAATAGAATTCACCAACTGAAATATAACTGCGTTAGTGGCACCACTTTTCTGGCTATGTTGAACACTTAGATTTACCCCTGTTACCAATGCAAATTGCGTGGCAAACTGTTGTGCTAATTTCACCACCTCGGGCTTATCTGGACAAATAATCACAGTCTTACTATTAAAAGTAAATATCCCTGATTTTGGGGTCAACTTCTGTGGATAAGGAATAATATTGTATTCGTTGGCAACTAGTTGGCTAAAACCAGCAGCACCTAATAGAAAAAAAAAACCGACAAAAAACCGTTGAAAAGGTGAAGAAATTTTTATCATATCACTATTAATTTTGTATTTTAATTGTACTGAGGTGCAGCTTTTATATTAAACTCACGTTAATTGTATTGCATTTAGAAGTGAATCATTCCAAAAAATTCCGGACGGTGAAAGTCTGGTTCAGCGGTCGAAATATGACTCCAACTCAGATAATGCGGAATAGCGGTTTCATCAGCGCATTTATAGAAATTGGCCATCAACATCTCCGGAAATCGGTCTGGCTGAACATCAATCACAACAAATGGAATTTCTACTGTAAGTTTCCATTCGAAGTTTCCTGCTTTTTCATCGAATGCTGCATTTCCTAAAGTTGCAAATCGTTTAATTGAATTTAAGCTAGCTGTTGACAAGGGATTTACATTTACATTTATATTTCTACCTGCACGTTGAGTAGCTAAACAAGTACCAATACAATTAAATTCAAAATTGAAATAAGTGTCTTGATCCTGTTTTTTGCAGAAAAACTCCACACAACTATCCTCCCAAACAGGATCCTGATCTTTCACATACAAAGCTCTAACATTGTTTTCAACAACTTTGAAATGAATAAAAAGGCTCTGAGCAGAACGAGCTATTTTAAACTGACAACTTGGTTTATATGGGAATTGTGTTGGCCAATTCAACATGTCAACATATTCAAATACGCTGTTTAGTTCAAAAAAATTAGCAGCATCTTTTATTGCCGCATTATCCAGCTTTGGATAGTATTTTATTTTTAACGAGTTCATTTATTCAATTTTGTCTCTAAACAGAATTATAATTATAACTGATACTCTACAAATGCCTCGATAGCTTCATAGGAGGCAAGTCCTAAACTATTATATAATATCGCAGTAGCCAGATTCCTTTCTTCTGCACGTTGCCAAAATAGTCGTTCATCATTGCCCAAAAATGGAGCACTTTCCATTTGTGACTGATGTTTCAAAATAGAGTTACGCTTTTTACGAAGTTGCTCGGGGCTGATTGGAACAGCCATTTCAATATGGTCTATCTCCCACTCTGCCCAGGCACCTCGGTACATCCAAATACGACATTCTTTCATCCATTCTTTGGTTTTCAACTCGTCAATAGCAGCCAATGCAGCATCCAAGCATACTTTATGTGTTCCGTGTGGGTCAGCTAAATCGCCAGCAACAAAAATCTGATGTGGTTGAGCCTCTTCTAACAATGCAATTACTTTTATTATGTCGTCATCCGAGAGTTTACCTTTCTGAACTTTGCCTGTTTCGTAAAACGGAAGATCTAAAAAATGAACGTTTTCTGGTTTTATACCCATAAATCGACAAGCAGAACGAGCTTCTTCACGCCGAATTTGAGCTTTAACAAAAAGAACATCTTTTGTATCTGAATCACCCGTTTGCTTTGTAGTTTTCAGGAAATGGAGAATCTCAGTGTATTTTTCTCTTATTTCAGCATTTTTTGAATCAAATTTAGTTACTATATTTTGCATCAATGATACATAGCGTATCACCTCTTCATCACCTACAGCAATATTACCCGAAGTCTGGTAAGCCACATGAACATCATGATTCTGATCAACGAGTCGCTGCAAGGTACCTCCCATCGAAATCACATCATCGTCGGGATGAGGGCTAAACACTAATACTCGTTTTGGATAAGGTGTTGCTCGTTCAGGACGATTACTGTCATCAGCATTAGGTTTACCGCCCGGCCAACCAGTGATAGTATGTTGCAAGTCGTTAAATATATCTATATTAACATTGTATGCTGACCCATATTGAGCCAAAAGTTCATCCAGACCATGTTGGTTATAGTCTTTATTTGTCAACTTAAGAATTGGTTTATTCGTTTGAGCACAAAGCCAAACTATAGCCCGACGGATTAATTTATCGGTCCATTCACAAGGACCAACCAACCACGGATGACTAATACGGGTCAGTTGTTGTGCTGCATTTAAATCAACTGCAACCATAGCATTTTTATGCAACTGAAGGAATGAAGCAGGTACATTGTCATCAACTTTACCTTCAACAATTTCTTTCAGAATGCTTGATTTTCGTTCGCCCCAAGCTAACAACACTACTTCTTTTGCATTTAGCAAAGTAGCTAAGCCCATAGTTATAGCACTATCAGGAATTTCAGAAATAGAGCTATAGTAGTGTTTCAAGTCTCGCTGAGATTCATTATCTAACAGCATTAATCTTGTTAGTGTACTGATTTGAGAACCTGGCTCGTTGTAGGCAATATTTCCTACCATCCCAACGCTCACCAACACTAAATCCAAACCATCATGCTGTTCAATTAACTCTTCATAATGACGACAAAATTCATATACATTGGTTCGGTTGACAGTTGAATCGGGAGTATAGAAGTTTTCCGGAGTAAAGTCAACTCTGTCCAATAAATGCTTTTTTAGCAATTGAGCATTCGAATACATTTCGCGGTCAGAAACAGGAAAAAATTCGGAGACATTAAATACTACAACATCTGCAAAACTTAAACCTTCTTCTTGATGTAATCTTACCAATTCTTCATAAACGCCTAAAGGAGAAAGACCACCTGATAAACCTAAAATGCAGCGTTCACCTTGCTTTTCTTTTTCGCGAATCAGTGTAGCCATATTCTGTGCAATAAAATTCGCCCCTTCGTCAGATTCTGAAAAAATTTTAGTCCGCAACTTTTCATATCGAGTTTGACGGAGACTTTCTATCATATCATTTGATCGGTAGTAACGCTCGGGAGTACGTTCTAATGTTATTTTTGAACTTAAATCGTATTTCATAATTCTTTAATTTTAAGAGCCTTCAGAATTGCATAAACAGTTTTACGGCTCAATTATAGTAATTTATATATCAATTTTGGATTCGTAAGTTTAATTATAAATTGATATATAGGGAATCAATGTTTAACTAATAATATTATTCACTTGAGCACAAAAAAGCCCATTGAGAAGCACCTAAAATTCCAGCTTTATTTCCTAATTGAGCAGCACAAACTTCTGTATTTACAGCACAGCTGGGTACTGCATAGCGATTCAGTTCTGTTTCAATGTTCTCAATATAAAATGACCCAGACTCTGAGATACCACCCCCAATAACCACTCGCTGAGGACTAAATATATTCACTAAACCTGCAATTCCTCTGCCTAAAAACCGACAATGCTCATTTATTGATTCTACGGCTATTGAATGTTGTTCCTGATAAAGCTTAACTATAAATTTGCCTGTTATCTTCTCTAAAAAACCAATTCCTGCAATCAGACAACGATTTTCAAATTGTTGTATCAATGCAGTAGTAGACGCATAAGCTTCCAAACAACCAATACTGCCACACGAACAGGTAACACCATCGCTAAAAAGTGGAATATGTCCCAGTTCAGCACCTCGATTATCGTAACCTCCAAAAAGCTTACTGTTAATTATAATTGCTCCGCCGATACCTGTTCCGACAGACAGAAACAGAACATCAGAGTAATTTCGAGCTGCACCAAAGGCTTGTTCGCCCAACCCCATCATGCTAGCATCGTTATTAATCCAAACGGGAAGTCCACAAACCTGCTCAATACTGTCGGCTAACTTTAAATTTTTCCAACCTGCAATATTATTGGCTTCGAGTACAATACGATAAGTCCGATCAATAATCCCCGGTGTTCCTATACCAATTCCAAAGGGTATAACGCCTTGCTCCTGGGCGTATTCTTGCGTTTTCTTAACTGCTGAGATTAAATTGGCTATTACTGTAGAGGCAGTTTTATCGGCCTCTGTAGGTAATATGTTTTCATATAGCAACTGACCATCGGAGCGAACCAACCCAAACTTAATAAATGTTCCTCCTAAATCGATTCCGATGGCATATTTATATTTTAATGTGTCGTTCATTCATTTAACATTTAAGCAAGAAAACAGATCATATGCAATTAGTATTATAGGTTAATCTTCTCAATATCGATAAAATATCGGTAAGTGCCTACCTTTAATTCTGTAGTCGCAGATTCATCGCAAACAATAATTCCCCGTTGGTGTAACTGCAAAGCCGTGATGGTCCACATATGATTTACTGAACCTTCTACCGCCTGTTGTACTGCTTGAGCTTTATTATGCCCATTTACAACAATCAATACCTCATGGGCGTCCATTACTGTTCCCACGCCAACCGTCAAGGTTAATTTAGGGACCATACTAACATCGTTATTGAAAAATCGGGAATTAGCAATTATCGTATCTTGTGTCAGGGTTTTTATGCGGGTACGTGAATAGAGGGATGAACCCGGTTCATTAAAAGCAATATGACCATCAGCACCAATACCACCCAAAAATAAGTGAATACCGCCAAGTGACTTAATTTTTTGTTCATAAGCCAAACATTCAGCCTCCAAATCAAGAGCATTCCCGTTCAGTATATTTGCATTTTCGGGAAGAATGTCAATTTGAGAAAAGAAATTATCCCACATGAAAGTATAATAACTTTGAGGGTGATTCCTAGCTATGCCCACATATTCGTCCATGTTGAACGTGATTACGTGCTTGAATGAAACTTTACCTGTTTTATAAAGCTCAATAAGCTTTGCATAGGTACCCAGTGGTGTTGAACCAGTTGGTAAACCGAGTACAAAAGGATGTTCAGGTGTTGGAGCAAAGTTCTCTATCTTGGTGGCAATGTAGTTGGCAGCCCAATTGGAAATTCCTGACATATCAGGTTGTATGATTAATCGCATCTTTATTTTATTTTAATATATTATACACAACGTAAAATTCAAAATCTTCAAATTTAAATCGCACAAGATTTTTATCTGGAATGCATGTATACAGTTGAACCATGTATTTGATAACTGGTGTTCTTGGCTAGTTTACATAATACAGATAAAACCTGCTCTACTGATTCATCTGGATTAAATTTTCCATAATAAGATCCTCCGCTGTATTTTTCTGCATCATAATTAATGTGAACATTGTATTTTCTTTCTAATGTTGTAACTATTTCATCAAAGGGTGCACCCTGAAAAATCAAATATCCCTTATTCCAGGATGTAAGTTTTAGTGCATTAACGTGAGTTATGGAAATATTATGTTTTCTATTCGAATATGTCAATTGTTCATCCGGCTTCAAAATGTAACTCTTAGCAGTATTTGAAGCCTCATTCACTTTAACACTACCCTCCACTAGGGTTGCAGTTGTATAGGACATGTCAGGATAGGCTTGAACGTTAAATTTAGTTCCCAACACCTGCACATCAATATGCTTAGTCTGAACAATAAATGGTTTCTTGGGATTCTTTGTTACACTAAAGTTTGCTTCGCCACTCAAATAAACTGTACGGTTATCTGCGGAAAACTTAATGGGGTATATAAGTGTGGAGCCAGCATTCACCCAGACAGTTGACCCATCAGAGAGTTGCATTTTTTCACACTCTCCATAAGGAACCGAAAACTCTACAAATTGGAATGAAGAGGGTCTGGTAACATAATACGTAATCACCGAAGACATTGCCACAAATACTAACACTGCTGCATACTTCAAAATTTGTCGAAACAATAAACGATGAGCACGCCCAAACAGAGGTTGCTCATCATACATGCGTTTCTGTAATCGCGCTAAATCTTCCAGGGTAGAACTAGTCACTTCAGAAGGACTTTTCTCCCATAACTCTTGCAGAGCTTCATCCTTCTCATCTTGGTTATCTTCTAATCGAAACCAATACCGAAACAAAAGTTGGGTTTTTGGGAAATGGTCTTTCTCAAAAAAATTGCGTATGAGATTTGTTATAAATCCTTCGTTCATAAAAATAGTATCCTTTTATACATAAGTAAGTAAAGCCATGCACAACACACAGATAAGCATCATCAATTCATAAAAATAGTGTCGGCCATTGTTTAACCATCTTGCGAACATCAGCCAGGGCGGCTGTGAGATGATTTTCCACTGTTCGTTTGTTCAGCTGAAGTCGTTCAGCAATCTCGCTATTATTCACCCCTTCAATTCTGCTCATAGTATATATTAACCTTCGTTGAGCTGGCATTTGACATACAGCTATCTCTATCAAACTTTCTAACTCCTTGGCAAAAAGAGCCTCTTCAATATTATCTGTATCTCCCTGACGCGAAAGCTCCTCCGCCTCAAACTTATCATTCACGATAGAATGGTCGTAAAAATTGCATACAGCATTTTTACCCATTTTGAACAAATAAGCTTTAAACGATTTAATTTCACTCAGTTTTTCCCGATTGTTCCAAATACTAAGAAAAACATCTTGCGCCACATCGCGAGCTAACTCAGAGTCTTTTATAAAACCACAAATAAAATGAACCAATTGGGGCTGATAATGCAGAAAAAGAAGCTCAAAGGATTTTTTATCACCTCTGCTTAATTCCTTAACACAATCTTCTTCCCGTATATTAATCATCTCTACTTTGATTTTAATTTTCCTTACTGTATAATAAAAACAACCCAGACAGATATAGCCTCAAATAATTCTCTGATAAGAAGTCTAATTCTTACCACTAATTATTAATCTTTAATGTATTCAACACCGGACTTTTTACAGTTCTCACCTCCGTTTGAAAAACATCGTTTATTTGTTCGAAAATAGAAATTTTATTCTCTCCCTTTTTTAGCCAGACTCCGGGAATAAAAAGGGTTTGCTGAGGGCCTACTTTCCAGTAACGCCCGATGTTGTTTCCATTTACAAAGACAATACCTTTTCCCCACTTACTCATATCGATAAAGGTATCGCCTACTTCATTCAGGAGAAAAGATCCTTCATATACAATTGGTTTCTCTTTTAAAGATTGAATCTTAGCAGTACTGTTTTCGTACACATCAGTCTTTGTATATTGATTTAAATCCGGACATTTGTCCATAGGCAATTTATACATTGCCCAATCTCCGACAATCTCCATATCATTAATCTTAACTGGACTGGTGATACCTTTAGTGTTATGCACAATCTCGGCACCATAGTTGATACGCCCCATGTTCTCTACAAGAATTTCTAATGTAGCATTAAAAGGAATATCTATATCAAGAGTGTAATGCTTGGCATTTCGGTTTAGTTCACCAATCTTTTCTCCATTTACATACACTATTGCATAGTCGCGTAGACCTGACACCTCTAATGTACCGCTGATTGGTTGGTTAAAATGCCTTGTGTAGAGGACATATCCGTATCCCTGATTCAACTGTTCAAACGTCAAAGGAATATCACTATTTACTGGTGTCATTTTTTCAGCAGAACTCAGTACATCGCCAACTTGGGTTAACTTCACCACTGGGATTTCAATAACCGGAATTGGAGCCGGAACCGGAGGAAGTTTTAAATGTATATATTTACTGATAACATTGCGTATAGAGTCATATTTAGGAGTAACCCAACCAGCCTCACTTATAGGTGCATCATAATCATAACTGGTCAGGTCAGGTTGTATATCATGAGTTTTATCATAGTTAGCACCACTCGTAAAGCCAAAGTTTGTTCTCCCATGCGCCATATATAAATTAAACGAAATGCTGTTTTGAAGATACTCTTCTGTCTTTCGGGCAATATTCGTGGCACTGGTATTAGGAAAAGGCTCTCCCCAATGTGACAACCAACCCGGATAAAACTCGGCAACCATATAAGGCCCTTTTCCTCCATGATATTTATCTACTGCCTTTTTCAGATTAGCTACATTACCCTCACCATTGGCAGTAGGAAGAATTCCATTGATAGTTCCTCCTTCAAATAACCATGAACCATCGGAACTAAACAGCGGCACATCAAATCCTGCCGACAAAAGCTGATCCTTGATTTTTGAATTATATACTCTATGTTCTTCAATTAGAATATCTTTTCGTTGAGACACATACGATCCAAACTCATTCTCTACCTGCACCATAATAATAGGGCCGCCTTTTGTGATAAGCTGTTTTCCAACCTCCTGATAAAGGCGATTAATATACAACTGAGTGTATTTTAAGAATACTGGATTATCACGTCTCAACTCAATTCCTTTACAGTTTTGCAGCCACCAGGGATATCCGCCAAACTCCCATTCGGCGCATGCATAAGGACCAGGACGGAGAATAACAAAAAGTCCTTCTTCTCCAGCAGCTTTTATAAATTCCAATAGATTTTTATCTCCTTCAAAATTCCACTTACCCTGTTCGGTTTCATGAGCATTCCAAAAGACATAAGTAGCTACGGTATTCAATCCCATTGCCTTTAGCATCTTCAGGCGATGATGCCAATACTGGTGTGGAATACGAGCATAATGCATCTCACCCGATAGAATCTGTATTGGTTTATGATCTAACATAAAACTTCCATCTTTTACCTCGAAAAGATATTTGCTTTGAGCATTTCCAGTTAATCCCATCAAGCACAGTATAGCTAAAGAAAGGATGAATTTTCGGTTTAGTACTTGTAACATATCTATATTATTTTATTGCTTTTCAGAGAATTATTATACAGAGAAAAGTTGTATCGTCATGAACATTCAATCTACATCTTTATCTCTTTCTGTATTATCCCGTTTAGGGGATTACTAATGTCGAATTTAGTCTTATATCATCCGATGAAGCTCCAATCATCACTTTGAAAGTTCCCGGCTCTACAACAGTTTTCAATTCCGGATTAACCACAGACAAATCATTTGAAGTTAAAATAAATTTCACTGTTTTTTGTTCGCCTTTTTTCAAAAAGAGACGTTCAAAATGTTTTAGTTGTTTGTTAGGTTGAACGGTAGAGGCCACTTCGTCTCTCAGATAAAGCTGAGCCACTTCGTCACCATCGAATTTTCCAGTGTTTGTTACCGAAAAAAAAATCTCAAATGTGTTATTGCCATTTTTCTCCACCTTCAAATCGCTATATTTGAACTGCGAAAAGCTCAGTCCATAACCAAAACTATAAAGCGGAGTCGATGGCATTTCCACATAATTATGTCCGACCGGATTTGCCTTATTGTAATAAACAGGCAATTGCCCAACGGAGCAAGGTATCGAAACTGGTGATCTTCCGGCAGGATTATAATCGCCAAACAAAACATCTGCGATAGCGTTACCTCCTTCTTGTCCAGGATACCAAGCCGTTAAAAGTGCTTCGGCATGTTCAGCAGCCCAATTCATATTGAGTGGACGACCTTGAATATAAATAATAATCAGTGGCTTGCCTGTTGTTTGAAGAGCCTTGAGCATATCCATTTGTTTTCCAAGCAGATCCAACGAAGCTCGGTCAAATCCTTCTCCACATTCCATATCACTTACATTGTCTTTAGAAGCTACAGCGGCTCCAGTTGCGATATAGCTCGTTTTAAAATCACGGGCACTCGAACCACCTACTACAACTACCACCGCATCAGAAGCTTTGGCAGCCGTAAGAGCTTTGTCAATCTCAACATGGGTAGTATCACGTATATCACACCCTTTTACATACTCGACAGACGCCAAAGGTAATTTTGAGCGAATACCATCAAGTACCGTTTTCACGTTACTGTCTTCTTGCGGAGCAGTATAATCGCCTAACATGTTATATCGGTTATTTGCATTTGGACCAATCACTGCTAGTTTATGAATTTGCTTACTCAAAGGTAAAATGCCATTATTTTTCAATAGAACAACTGATTCTTGCGCTGCTTTTCGGGCAACAGCAATATTTGCAGCACTTCTAACTTCTATTTTAGCCTCCTTGGGATTTACATATGGATTTTCAAATAAACCCATTTCAAATTTCAAACGCAATACGCGATAAACAGCAGAATCAATGATTGCTTCCTGCACTTTTCCATTTTTCACTGCATCAATTAATTTAAAATAAGCATCTCCACCCAGATCCACATTAGTACCTGCTGATATGGCTTGAATAGCAGCATCTTCGATTGTTGCTGCTACAAAGTGACTATTCTTAATTCCTTCTATACTATACAAATCTGAAACCGAAAAACCATGAAATTTCCAAGTATTTTGAAGAATATCTGTTAGCAAATATTTATTAGAAGTACATGGAATACCATCAACCGAATTATATGAAGTCATAACCGACAAAGCACCGGCATCAACAGCTGCTTTAAATGAAAGCAAAAAAGTCTGAGTTAAATCATGGATACCCACCGAAGAAGCATTACCATTTAGTCCGCCTTCGGCAACACCGTAGGCAAGAAAATGTTTCAAGGTTGAAATAACACTGAATTTCTGAGCTATATTTCCACCACCTTCACCCGTAATAATTGCTGCTCCCAATTGGCCACTTAACACCGGGTCTTCACCATAGGTTTCTTCTACCCTCGACCAACGAGGATCGCGTGATAAATCAAGCACAGGTCCATACGCAATGTGTGCACCTTGCATGCGAATTTCTTTCGAGATAACTGTGCCAACTTCTGTTAGAAGTGGTTTCGACCATGTTGAGGCCAGTCCAATGCCTGTTGGAAAAACGGTAGTACCTATAGCCATGTGTCCATGTGGACTTTCCTCAGCTAAAAATAGAGGAATACTCAGGCGTGTTTTCTCAATCACATAGCGTTGAAGTGCATTACCCACTTTGGCTGCTAACTCTGGGTTTAAGCCATTTTCCAATGTTTTTTTAGTCCAGGGATCAGCGCGATATACAGCCCATAACATGCCTACATTCCGTTCTTTAACTAACTGCTTGAATCTTTTCGATTGAGTTACTTTAGTTCCTTGCTTATCATACATCTCCCAACCAAGAGGACAAAGAAGTTGTCCCACTTTCTCTTCCAAAGTCATTATCGACAAAAGATTCTGAGTGCGTTCTTTTACACTCAGTTTGGGATTTCGATAAAAATCCTGAGGTTGAGCATGAATAGAACTAAGACAAAAGAAACTTGCTACAATACACAAAAACTTTTTCATAAAAAATACAGATATTTAATATACTTTATACCATCAATTAGTGCTAGTTATCTTTGACTTGAATGCGAGAAATTCATTTCAGTCATCAACTGACAGATATTAGCGATAGACATTTATTTCAGCAAATCGTAAATTTGGTTTACCCAGTTCATCAGAGACAGCCTGTAGAGCCGTAAGTTTCACATATCTGGCCGACGTGGCTTTATCAAGTATGATACGCTGCAGAATAGGGTTAGACCTGATATTGGAGAATTCACCAGACTTAACGCTCGTCCAGTGTTTGGCATCTGCACTAATCAGTAATTCATATTTCTCAATTGCCCCAAAAGATTTATCTTGTGCTGGCAAATAGCCCAGACCCGAGAACGTCAACTCACTTCCAAAATCCAAAATAATACTATTTTGGGTTGTACTATAAACTGTAGTTTCATTCTGATCAATTGCATAAAAACCATCCTCCACTGTTGAACCATTTTCATTGATAACCCTCCAACCATATTTATCAAGTGCATTTTCTTCTTTCGCCTGACTTTCGTTTACTATTTTGGGTTCAAGGTAAAGTCCTGTTTCGCTTAAAACAATACTTACAGGTGCATAAATTTGAATTCTCAATTGTGATGTCTTTTGAGGTTCCGTTAAACGTATAATTTTGTTTGCACCAATACTGGTTGCTTTTGCAATTTTAACCCATTCATTATTCATGAAAGCTTCAACTACAACACTATCGATACGTTGTCCTAATTTAATATTCTCACGAAGCTGTATCAAACTGAAAAGAACCGGTTCTTTAAAACTTAATGTTACAGATGCCTGATGAACCTGATCGTCGGTAGCCCAATAACTGTAGCGATCATCATCGATTAAATTGGCTGGTCCAAATTCTTTTTGTAGATTTCCTCGTAAATTAGATACGCTAATCGTAGCTTCTTTCACAAGATTATGAGCAAAAGTTTCTTTTAAAAAACTCCCAAATGATGCCAAAGCTTTTACATCATTGGGATGTAATCTACCTTCTTTTGTTGGAGAAAGACCAAGATCCAATGCACCCCCATGTCCGACAGAACTGCAATAAATATTGAACAACTCAGCAGTCTTTTTTACTTTACTATCTTCTTCGGGATGGTAGAACCAACCTGGTCGCAACGCCACATCTCCCTCAAATGGAATCCAATGCTTGCCACCTCTGGTACCTGTTCCAAGATTAAAATTCTGAGTAGATCCTGGCATAGCAGGTTTCCCGTCAATCCCTTGTAAATCGATAGTAGACCAGCTGGTCTCGGGTCCCTCTCCTCTTTCATTACCCACCCAGCGTACATCAAGCCCAATATCACTGAATATACTAGCGTTTGGTTGCAATTTGCGGGTAATTTCCCAGGTGTTTTTCCAGTCGTAATAGGTCGTCTGATCAACTTTTCTTTTTTCTTTTTTACCACCATAAAACCCATCACCACCATTTGCACCATCATGCCAGCTCATAAAGAGATCACCATATTGAGTATATAGCTCTTTCAATTGGTTGCGATAAACTGTTAGATATTCAGGAGTTCCATACACAGGGTTATGCCTGTCCCACGGAGAACAATAAATGCCAAATTTCAGTCCAGCCTTTTTTGCTGCAATCTGGAATTCTTTTACAATATCACCTTTCCCATTTTTCCAGGGACTTTTTGAGATATTGTACGAAGTCGTTTTAGTTGGCCATAAAGCAAAACCATCATGATGTTTAGCTACATACACGATTCCCATAAAACCTCCTGATTTTGCCGCATCAACTATTTGTTGAGCACTAAAATTAGATGGATTAAATATGGAAGGATTGGCATCTCCGTATCCCCATTCCAGATTTTGAAACGTTGTCGGGGTAAAATGGATTATGCAATACATTTCTGTTTCCTGCCATTTGAGCTGCCTGGGAGAAGGTAGGGCACCATAAGGCTTTGGAGCTATTTGGTTCTGCGAGAAAGATGCTGCAGACATAAATACTGCAACATAAATCAAAAAATATATCTTTATAAGTCTATCCATTATATACCATCTTCGATTATAATTCATTTAACGTTTTCCGTTGCAGTAAGCAAAGAACTTAAACCCATTGCAATTTTCTCTATAATATCAAATCAATACTTAAACCAGCTAGTTGGAATCTCCATTGGCTGAGAGCCATTGACACTATATCGTAATTTTAAAGTATATCCTCCACCACCTTCCATAAAATCTAAAGCGAAAAGCTGAAGTCCTTTTTTTAAAGCCACTTGACCTGTTTTCTCAAAAGGAGCATGAGGCCCATCATTATCAATGACTTCCCGATTTGCTATTTCCAAAATACCACCATCATCACAGTTCAAATAAAAACTATAAATACCATCCTCCGGGATATTAAGAAATCCCCTGTATTTTAATCCGAAACTTGGAGCTTCAAATTCTTTAGGTACATTAACTCCATGGACAGTAGCAGCAGATTTTGCTACTCCCGATATCGACTTTACATTTTTAAACTCTCCCAGAAAGAAATTACAAGTCAGACCATCTGCAACGCTAGTTGCTTGCGCCGGAATTGCAAGAGTCTGCTGATTATAATGTAGATCATTTACATCACCCCGTCGTCCGTTTTCGGAAAATGCAGCAACACGGATCTCACTATTTTTATTGATCTCAAGCGGACCAGCTAGTACAGTAGAATTTCTTTCTGGCAAACTACCATCTGTTGTGTATCTTAACGTAAGATTAGGTAACGGCTTTGGTAGATTAAGCACCGTAGCATTCACAAATACATTTCTTTCAATCAAACCATCAATATCAGGTAAACGATAACTTACATTTAATGCATCTAAACGTGGGTAATGCATTTTTAAACGGTGTAAATAAGAATTATAGTTATTTTTGTGAGTCCATAATAACTCTGCTAATGCAGTTATCCTTGGAAAAATCATATAATCTGCACGACTTTCGGTTGGAATTCTTTCAGACCAGATATTACCTTGTGCCCCAATAACTCCTTGAGCTTCTGCTACTGATAATTTAGCTGGAATAGGATTAAAATGATATACTTCATAAAGTGAGTTTCTGTCAGGATCATTGTCAAAATATAGCGGATTTCCAGGTGACATTACAACTTTATTACCATTTTTGGCAGCTTTAACTGGTGCATCGGGCACCCATGTGCGCCAGTACATCACCATTGCAGTTGAACTTATTCCATCTTCAAGAATCTCATCCCACCCAATAAGTTTACGACCTTTGGAATTAAAAAACTTCTCCATTCTATTGATAAAATAGCTTTGAAGTTCTCCTGTGGTGTGTATATTAAGCTTGCCCATTAGAGTTTTACAACTATCAGCTTGCTCCCAAAATCTACGATCCACTTCATCGCCACCTATATGAATATATTTACTTGGAAAAATCTCCATAATTTCAGTAAATATATCTTGTGCAAATTCAAAAGTTGATTCCTTGCACGGGCAAATTGGGGTGGTAAAATATTTACCCCATTTATTTTCGCCATTGGCTGTAAGGAATGGATAGCTGGTAATTGCGGCCATCATATGTCCAGGCATATCAATCTCAGGAATAATGTCAATATGGCGGGCAAGCGCATAAGCAACCACACTTTTCATTTCTTCCTGTGTATAGAATCCACCATAAAGCGTTTTACCATCTTTTTCAATAATATGTTTTGGATCTATTATGAAGTCTGAATTTGTCTTTGCCCGAACCAAGCACGCAGAGTCTTGATTATTAAAGGTGCGCCAGGCACCCTCTTCGGTAAGTTTAGGATATTTTTTAATCTCAATTCTCCAACCTTGGTCATCTGTCAAATGCAAATGTAGCTTATTGAATTTGTAAAGCGCTAGTAAATCAATGAATTTCTTAAGATAATCACTCGAAAAAAAATGTCTCGACACATCTAAATGCATGCCACGCCACTCAAAAGCTGGTTGATCACTAATAAACAATGCCGGAATCGTTAAGGTAGGCACTATCTTGTTACTTTTCTCAACAGAAGGTAGCAATTGCCTGATCGTTTCAACACCCCTAAAAATTCCGACACTCTGGCTTGCGGATAACACGATTAAATCAGAAGTAACATTCAATTTATATCCCTCAGGTGCAGTTATTTTTGGATCATATCTAAATACTATGGCTTTAGACCCTGCAACCTTATCATTCCTTTTGAGTGGTTTGCCAAGGTATTGCTTTAACAGTAAATTCAACTGTTCTATTTCGTTATCAAAACGTTTTCCCGTTGAAACGATTGTTGATTTCTCGGTAATGTTGAAAGCTCCTATTCCATCCACAATATTCGTTGGATATGGAATTAACGGATATTGTGTATCGTTTATTTTTGTCTGACCTGCAAGAGGTAAAATAAAGCTTAGAAAAAAAATGGCGAATATTACTTTGCCGGTAGAATATATCTTCATGTGTAAATTAGAATGAGGCGCATCTCGTTTTAATGAATTTAAATATTGTGATCAAAAAATGAGATCAAAAAAAAATAATTTTAACAATTTATTGTAATTTAAGTAATGGAATGAATATAATGTACCATTTTAATTTTTCAAAGACGATACTATTTAACATCCCCTTTAGGGGCTTGGGGCGGAAAATAGACTTTAATACCGTCCCTAAATCCCCTGAAGGGGACTTGAAATTACAACCGT
>JAATGT010000029.1 GCA_015654525.1 Bacteroidales bacterium | reverse complement strand
TACACCATCAATAAAACCCTTTATGTAATTGGCGGTCCATTCCACAGCATACACATGAAATTGATCTTCGGCATTATCAACGTATTTTCTGGACATTTTCTGTGTATTGATCGTTGAATTGTAGGCTGTACAATGTATGGTGGTAGATACTAAGTTTGGTTCAGCTCCAATTTCTTCCATGATATCGATTTCTCCATCAGCAGGCCATGAAGTGAAGTTTTTTGGCAACATCCAGAATGCCGGCCAGGTTCCCTTCCCTTTTGGTAATTTTAATCGTGCTTCAAAATAGCCATAAGTCCATGATGTGTTGGTATTCATCCGGATGGAATAAACCGTGCTATTTATTTTGCGTCCGTAAATCTTTAAACTTCCGTCTGACACATAGGCAAGCGTATCAGAGCCGATTTTTCCGGCCACATAGTTTTCAAGCTCATTGTTGCCCCAACCACTTGCTCCAGTTTCGTACCACCAATCACTGGTCGCGGGCATGGTTGGTTTTGAATTGTTAAATTCATCGTGCCACATAAGGACATATCCGTCAGGTGTTGTTATGTTGACATCCGTTGTTCCTTCGTTACAGCCTTGTTGTATAGTAAATGTCTGGCTAAATGTTCCAATCATAAATGTAAGAGTAGCTGTTCTACTCGAAGCTCCGCTGTTTTCATCAACAGATATGTTCATTGTTGTGTTTCCGGTCATTCCGGTTGATGCTGAAAGATGGCACCATGATTGGTCAGAATTTACTGTCCAATTTCCAGATGCATTTATTTCCAAATTTTTATTGCTTGTCTTATACCCGAAAATCAGATTTGAGGCATCGAAACTGATACCTGGTGATGCACCCTGAATCACTTTCAGGGCTTTTGTATAAGAATTTCTTTTGAGTGTTAGAATAGCATTTCTTCGGTTTTGCGTCTCATTTTTAGTTACATTTACATTTAAAGTTGTAGCTCCAGCAATACTACCGGATGGAGTAAACGTACACCATGACTGGTCAGATGAAATACCCCATTCATCATTGGCTGTAACAGTCATGCTTTTACTTCCATCGAGGTAGTCGAAAATTAAAGAATCAGAACTTAATGATATATTGACGGTAGTAGCTGGTATACTATTTTCGCTCGAACAAGCAATCAGAGATAACATTAAGAAACAGAATAACCAATTTAGCATTTTCATACTTCTAGCATTTATAGTTCTAATAAATAGATATTTTTTATGACGTTCTTTGTCTGGTTTCATATTGTTTGGTTTACTGAATATTTAGCAACAATGATGTATGGAAAATTGTAACCGGCAATTAAATTTAATAAAAAAAATAATCCGGAGAGGAGACAGAATGACTCTCTCCGGATTAAATCAATAATCAAACAATCAACTTTTTCATCAACCTATATCCTTAGGAAATATCAGTTCCTTAAAAAGATAAATTCAATCACATTATATTTTGTTTTTTGTAATCAGATTTCTTTGTTGATATATACTTCTCTGAAAGCATACATGAAATATAAGTTTTAGCAGGCAATTGTAAATACAACCGAATCGCTTATTATGATTCAATTTTATTTCCGGGCACCACTAATAATAGTTTTATTTAACTGTTTGAACTGATTAGTTGCTGGAATCAAAAACTTCTTTCGACAGAAATTCATATTTCCATGCGATTGAACCATTATAAGTTGCCATAGTGATTTTATTGCTTGTAAGTGCAATAATCTTAAACTTAGGAGTATTATAAGTATAAGCATTAGGTATATAACCAACCATTGTCCCGGCAGGGAATGTCAGATAGAGATCGCTACCTTCATATGACAATGTCCATGTTGTGTTCTGTACATCGACGGTTGCCTGATAATCCTGTCCGTCATTAGTATTATAGGCATTAAATGGCGCAAATGTACATCCAGAGTTTACATATATTGTTTTACCTGTGCCAGGATCGTAGGTATAAGAACCTGATATTCCACTACTATTATATCCAAAAGTGAAAATGTCATCATACATTCCAACTCCGGCTTTTCCGTTAGCTGCACAACTCCACCAACCGGCCGGATTTAAGTAATTCTCTCCACACCCAAAATGTCCATCGGCTTTAGAGTTCCATACCCACTGTTTTGAACTGGTGCCGGTGCCACCGCACAGGTTCGTTATGATATCTTTATCAACTAGTGTATTATTGATGGTATAAGTGAGGGTAACAGAACCGTCGCTGATGCCATATTTGTTTGACACCTTTGCCTCAATAGTATATGTCCCGGCTAAACGGACAGTCATCTGATAATCATTTTGATTGGATGTTGTTCCATCTTCAAAAATCCATACTGGCATCGCTCCTTTACTATCTAGTTTCAGAGTTACCAGATTGGTGGATTGATCAACTGTTGCTGTAATTATGTCCTTATAGTTACTTATAGAGGGCACTTTGGTTTGATCAGCATCTCCATAATCTTTCTCAGTACAAGCAAATAAAGTCATCGAAAATACGATAATGCAAAATACATTAAATAATGTTTTGTTCATAATTATTTGTATTTAAATTGATTAGTAATTATTTTGGATCAAAGTTCCCTGCGAAGCATCGATTTCGCTTTGTGGAATTGGAAGGTATTTTTTGCTTTCAGCCCATCCGACTTTGCGGGTTGTTGTAGAGCTGGCTACAAGAACGCTTGCTGCTTTTCCACTACGAACCAAATCCCAATAACGTTTACCTTCGCCTACAAACTCTTTGTGACGTTCATTTAGAATATTATCGATCGAAACAGTAATGGATGCTAGGCCTGCACGTGTACGAACTTGATCTAAATAACCCTGAGCTTCACTTGTAGAACCACTTGTAGCTAATAGCAATTCAGCTGCATTCAATAACGTTTCTGCATAACGATACAACCGGACATTGTTGTTATAATTCAAATCTGCATCTCCAGTGTATCCCGAGTTTCCACTAAGACGTGGAAGATATTTTCGAAGAAAGTAACCCGTATCTTCATAACGAGGTGAATAAGTTGCCCCATTTGTTACACTATAAGTCGCAAAATTCAGGATACTGGCGTCACGGCGTTTATCATTACTATCAAATAATGTGTAAGCACTTTCGCTGACAGGTTCAAATCCCCATCCTCCATTAAAATCAGAACTTCCACTCAAACTATTTATACCAATCTGCTTGGGATATACTGTTCCTCCAGAAGTAAGAGGAGAACCCCATGATCGTGCTCCACTTGTTGAAGTGTAATTAATCTCGAAAATGGATTCTTTGCACCACTCACCTGAACTTTCCCATAAAGATGAAAAATCGGATACCAAATCATATTTGGCAGAACTAATGATTTCTTTCATATATTTCAATGCGGTAGGATAACGCGTTGCATCTTTTTGATACATAACTACATCAGCATAAAGCATTTCTGCCATTGCTTTTGTAACATGACCCTCACTTCCTGATTCAGATTTCATAGGTAAGCTATTGGCATCTATAATACTTTCCAATGTTGTGGCAATTTTGGCATACACATCATCGTGCCCACTTTGCGGACAAAGATAAGGAGTGGTAAGATTCTTTTCGTAGTAAGGAATATTTCCCCAATACTTCCATAGAAGAGTATAATACCACGAGCGCATAACGGTTGCCTCAGCAGTATATTCAGCTTTTTCTGCATCTGTCATGTCAGCCGCATTATTTATGTACTCCAGAACAATGTTCGAACGGTTTATTCCTGAGTAGCAAATTGTCCATGACTGACTACAAACGGATGTTGGTAGTGCGCTGAAGTTAGCAATCTTGTGCAAATATAGACAGTCATTTTCATCGCTTCCCCCAGTCATTACGTCTTCACTCATAATGTCAGCTACAAAAGGTAGACTTTCATAACTGTAAAAATAATCATACCATTTCAACGGATCGTAGGTAGCGACAAGCGCCTCTGTCAAATGAGCTTTCGAATTATAGTAAGTTCCGTCAGCCAATAAAGAACTGGCCGAATCAACTGTCAGAAAATTATCCGTGCAGGAGTTTAGACACACTGCTGATAAAGCAATACAACTTATAATCATCAATTTTTTCATGTTTCAATTTTTTAAAAGATTAGAAGTTTAAATTTAATCCTAAAGTATAGGTTCTTGCCTGTGGATAACATCCGCGGTCTATACCTACTGAGGTACCTCCTGAGGTTCCTACTTCAGGGTCAAATCCATCATATTTAGTGAAGGTCAGCAGATTCTCAGCAGCAATATAAATACGTAAGCTGCTAATCAATGCTTTTTGAGTTAGTTTATGTGGTAATGTATAACCTAACTGTAAGTTTTTCAAACGAAGGTACGAACCGTCTTTTACATAAAGGTCGGATGATAACCAGTTACCATTGGTATCTGACCATGTGAAACGCGGAATTGAATTTGAAGTCCCTTCACCAGTCCATCTACCCCACATATACGATGGTAGGTTGACATATTTCAGGTCGGTACGGCGGGTGGCATCATATATGTCATTACCAACGGTACCCTGAAATACCATATTCAAATCAAAGTTGCCATAGGTTACGCTGAAGTTAAAGCCATAGGTCCAATCGGGCATTCCTTTTCCGATTTTAGTTCGATCATCATCGTTAATTTTTCCATCACCATTTATATCAACAAATCGAACATCGCCTGGTTGTGCATTAGGCTGAATAAGTCCTCCTGTTGAATTGGTATATGATTTTACCTCACTCCAGTTTTGGAAGATACCAGCTGTTTTATATCCATAGAAAAATGGATAACATTCGCCGTTTTGAGCTCGTGAGATTGTTCCAACATTCGCATAACTATCCAGATTGCTGTAGCCGGTGGTATTGCCAAGGTTAATTAACTTATTTTGTAAGTAAGAAGCATTGGCTCCAACGCGAAAACCCCACTTTGAAATTTTGAACCGATAACTAGCTTCTAGTTCTAGTCCGTTATTTCTCATTGAACCCACGTTGCCCAACGGTTTGGAATCACCTACGTAAGAAGGTATGGGCATCTCAATTAACATCCCATGAGTCTTTTTAATGTAATAATCAGCTGTGAATGTTACTGCATTTTCTAAAAAACCAAAATCGATACCAAAATCTGTCTGTTCCGATTCTTCCCATTTGAGGTCTGGATTAGCAATTCCGCTTGGCTTAGTCCCATTTACTATTGTAGCAGCCTCTCCTGCTCCAAATGAATAATTATTGCCAGAACTGGTTAAAGCTACATATTTGAATGCTCCAATATTGGAGTTTCCGTTTTTACCCCACGAAGCACGAAGTTTTGTATTGTATAACCATTCGGGTTTAATATCTTTAATACGTTGTTCATTAGTAATATTCCAACCAAGTGAAAACGAAGGAAAGGTAGCCCATTTATTATTTGTTCCGAAATTTGAAGATCCATCTCGACGAATAGTAGCCTGAAGCATGTATCGTTCGTCAAAATTGTAGCTTAAACGACCAAAATAAGACGCCATGGTTGACGGACTGTATGCACTTCCACTGACTAATTGATTTCCATCAGATGCTAATCCTGTACAAAAATCAATATTTGCTTTACTTGGATCTTCGGAAGTCATCAAATAACGTGTTCCTGATAAATAGCGACCTGTTGTTTTTTTTGCAGATTGTCCGAGAACAATTCCAAAGCTGTGTTTATCTATTTTCTTGTCATACGAAAGTGTATTTTCAACCTGCCAAACCCAAGAGCGATTCATTGTAGAATAAACATAGCTGCGTGTATTGTTGGTCGATTTGCCCAAGTAATATGGAATGTTATAGCCATTATTTTCCCAAAATGCTATATCATTTCCAAATGAAGATTTAAATTTCAAATTATCCCAAATAGTTAATTCTCCGGAGAAATTAGCAACAAATTTGTTTGAGGTATCGGTAGATCCCGGCAACGAGAGTTGTCCTATTGGATTGGTGATTTCATTAAATGAATCACCGGCAATGTTTAGTAGAGCTCCAGTTCTGCTATCGTAAACCGGAGTTGAAGTTTTTGCATTTACAGCAGCAATCTCTGCAGCAGTATCAGCATATGGATCCATCAAAGGAGTCATGACAAGTGCACTACCAAGTGGAGAACCGTATTCAGAGTTTGTGCTTATGCTTCTACTATATGTGTTGGCATAAGAAAAGTTCTGAGTAAGCGTAAATTTATTAAGAAAATTGCGTTCTTTGGTATCAAGAAGAATATAATTAGTATTCGAACGAAGTGTGTAACGTTTATAATTCGAACGATTAAAATTACCGCCTACAATACCTTCCTGAGAATAGTACCCTCCAGAAATATAGTAATTTATTTTATCGTTACCTCCACTAATACTTATCTGATGTTGCTGCTTTGGTGCATTCGAATTAAAGACTTCACTCTGCCAGTCAGTTCCACTTCCGTTAGAATATGGATCTGAATACATAATACCTTGTCCTGAAGCTACTGAAGCCTCATTCATCATAATGGCATACTGTGTCGCATTTAACACGGAACGATGTTTCCAGGGATTCTGAACGCCATAAGAAAAATCATAAGATACTTTCATCTTTTCTGACTTACCGCTTTTGGTAGTCACCAATATTACTCCATTGGCAGCGCGTGCTCCATATATTGCACCTGAAGCAGCATCTTTCAAAATTTCGACTGACTGAATGTCATTTGGGTTTAAATAATCAATACCACCGTCTATAGGCATACCGTCCACAATATAAAGCGGATCGGAATTATTGGTAGTTCCAATACCACGAATGCGAATTTGAGATCCGGCACCAGGTTGACCCGATGCTGTCGTAACTGTTACTCCAGAAATCATTCCTTTAAGAGCATCATCAATACGAACAGGAGCCACTCTACCCAGATCTTCAGATGAAACTCTCGATATAGATGCGGTTACAACACTTTTTTTCTGTGTTCCATAACCAACAACAATAATTTCATCTAAATTTTTTGTGTTTTCGGATAAATCAATTTTTATTTTTGATTGACCATTGACATTTACTTTTTTTGTGTCATATCCAACATATGAAAACACAAGAACAGAGTTTGATGAAGGCGTACTGATTAAAAAATTACCATCAATATCTGTGACAGCTCCAATGGTTGTGCCTTCTACAAGTACACTAACTCCAATTAATGCACTATTTGTTTTCTCATCCGTTACAGTTCCTTTGACGGAATGATTTTCTGCAGATACCGATATAGTACTAATTGTCATAAAGATAAAAGTACTGACCAAACTAATTAGTAGTTTGCTAAGATGTATATTCTGATATTTACATCTTTGACTTGATTTTTTGTTCATAGATTTAATTTGATAATTAGAATGCGATTTAATTAATTAATAACATTGTTGACCTTTTTAATCTGAGTTAAGTTGAATCATCCATGATAATAATATTTAAGTGTTTAAATTATAGGGTTAGCTTGAAATTTCCTTTTAAATTTGTATTTGAAGAATTGCCAATAAATATTTCATAATCACCCGTCTCATTTATGTATTTAATTTGGTCATTGTAGAACTTCAAATCGGCGGGAGTGATGGTGAAGGAAAGTGATTTACTTTCACCTTTTCTCAAAAATATTTTTTGAAAACCCTTTAGTTCTTTTACAGGTCGGACGACGCAACCAACTAAGTCACGAATGTATAGTTGCACAACTTCTTCGCCATCGTAGTTTCCTGTATTTTTAATGTCTATAGTTGCAGTGAGTTTACCTTCATTTATTGATAACTGATCGGATGATAATTTCAAATTGCTGATATTAAAATCTGTATAACTTAGCCCGTAGCCGAAAGGGAAACGTGGGCTATTTTGTAAATCAATGTAGGCTGAAACATAGTTTTTATCGTTTTCATCCTTTGCAGGGCGTCCGGTATTAAAATGGTTGTAATAAATAGGAATCTGACCTTCTGTTCGAGGAAACGAAATTGGTAATTTCCCTGCCGGATTATACTTACCAAAAATAACATCGGCTATCGAATTGCCGGCTTCTGTACCTAACCACCATGTATATAATATACTTGGAACATGATCAACTGCCCAGTTAAAAATTAAAGGGCGACCGGCATTTAGTAATAAAACAATAGGTTTTTCTGTTTTGTATATTTCTTTTAGTAATTCTTCCTGAACACCGGGAAGCTGTAAGTTACTTCTGCTTTTTGCTTCACCACTCATATTAGGTGCTTCGCCTAACGATAGAATGATTACATCAGCTGCTTTTGCCATTTTTATTGCATCTTCAAAACCTGTTTTATTGTTATCATTGACATTACAACCCATTGAATATAGCAATGTAGAACTTTTATCCAGTTGACTTTTTATCCCTTGATATTGAGTAATAATTCTGGCAGAATCATCAGGAAAAGCTATTGACCAAAATCCATGATTAGCTATTGTAGCCTTGATAAATGGTCCGATTAAAGCAATAGTTTTGTTTTTTGATGAGAGTGGTAATATTGGAGTTCCACTGGTTTGTGGATCATTCTTAAGTAAAACAATGCTTTTTTCGCCGATTTCACGAGCGAATTTTCTGTTTTCGGCATTATTTGTTTGTTGTTTTTCTCTTTCTAAGTTGCAGAAACGATATGGATCTTGAAATAGTCTGAGTTCAATTTTTTTAATTAGTATACGTTTTACAGCTTCATCAATAATTGATATGTCAACCTTTCCATCTTGCACCAATTGTTTTAGATTATCGCGATAGCAACGACTTTCCATGTCCATGTCTGATCCGGCAATAATAGCTTTCATAGCTGCATCGTAACTGTTTTTTGCATAACCATGAGCTATCATTTCGCCAATGCTTCCCCAGTCGCTAACTACGAAACCTTTGAAGTTCCATTGTCCTTTTAGTATATCTCGTTGAATATATTTATTAGCAGTTGCGGGTATGCCATTTATATCATTAAATGAATTCATAAATGTTGCAACATTAGCTTCAACTGCCGCTTTAAATGGAGGTAAATAGGTTTCATTAAGTTGTCTTAAACTCATATCTACAGAGTTATAATCCCGTCCGCCGATTGCAGCACCATAAGCCGCAAAATGTTTGGCGCAAGCCATAACTGCATCTACATTTCCCAACCCTTTACCTTGAAAACCGTTTATACGCGCTTTTGCAACTAAACAGCCTAAGTAAGTATCTTCACCTGCCCCTTCCATGACACGTCCCCATCGAGGATCTCGGGCAATGTCTACCATAGGTGCAAATGTCCAATGTTCTCCAAATGCAGCTGCTTCGGTTGCAGCAATTCTGGCAGATTTTTCTATTGAGGCTAAATCCCATGATGCTGTTTCTGCAAGTGGAACAGGAAAGGTGGTACGAAACCCATGAATAACATCAAGTCCAAATATCATTGGAATATGTAGTCTTGATTGCATGGCAATTTCTTGTAATTTTCGGGTTTTCTCAGTTCCAATTACATTTAGCATAGAACCAACTTTGCCTTGACGAATTTGAATTTCTTTGTCATTTTCGGTGGTGATCTTTCCTGTAGCTTCCCAATCGCTGGTGTATTGATTTAGTTGTCCGATTTTTTCATCAAGTGTCATTAGACGGATAAGTGAATCGGCTTGTACTTCAGGATTGATCTTTTTTTGCCCAAAGATATTTAAACAGATGAAGATGGCGATAATGATTTGTAGAGTTTTTTTCATGTGATTCTTTTATAATAATATTAATTTGTGCATGTCTGAATAAGTTAACTTTAAATATTAGCTTATATCAATAGAATTCGCGCAAACAATAAAGTATAGTAAAATTAGATCTAAGACTTTTTAAATCATAGTGTCAAAAGAACAATAAGTTTTATGCTGCAAATATAAAGTGTATTATTTCTTTTTCCAAACATTTAGTGTGTTTATTTTACACTAAGTATGATATTTAACCTGATTAAAAAAATAAAGCTCTATCAAACAATTGAATGATAAAGCTTTTGTAGAAATTGAAGTTGTTTGAAAATTTAAGGGTTCATTCCTAAAGCTTTAATATAATTTTCGTTGACAATACAATTTTCAAACTTCATATTAGTCAATAATTGATTTAAAGCTTCCCTAATATCTTCTTGATTCGGACGAACCACTCTAATCTTGTCAAATCCATTTCTATCTTTTTTAGTAAATTCATCAATTAAATTCCATTTCTTTGGCACTGATATTCTTAATATTCCACTCTTGTTCTCAAGTTTTTTATAAGGCTAGAAGTGCCATCCAATATTATTCTTGTCCAGTAATTTCCGAAATGAAGCTATCCATTGATCCGTATTTTCTCTAGTTTCCTCCATGTACAATGGCAAGTTTACTTTAGAACGAAAATCTAAAAGATCTTGAATGCTGTTTTGCAGTGTATCGCACCAATATCGATGGCAGGTATACATCATCTTATTATCAAAATACCAATCAGAAAAGACAGAGAAGTTGCTATCCAATTGTGCACCAACTAACATAACTATGTGGTTTGTATCGTATTTCCGAATAGCAGATATAGCCTGTTTATATATAGACTCCAGTTTCTTGTTTATTTCATCTTTATTAGGAAAATAATGTGCAATAGGCACATTCAATAAATCATACCCAATAATGGTTGTATCTTTTGCGTGATGTTGCACAATTTTTTCCCATATTGAACTGTATAATGTTTCATTGTTCTCATTTTCAAATAACCATGGGTAGCCATAACTGTCATCAATATTATCTCCGGTTTGTCCACCGAGAGCGTCGTGCATATCAAGAATAACGTATAATCTTTTAGATTTATACCATTGTACAACTCTGTCCAGAAGTTCAAAGCCTCCGTTTGCATCATTAAATTCCATATAATCTTCGTTAGTGAAAAGCTTATAATGAAATGGTATACGAATTGAATTCATTCCTGTTTTTCTGATGTAACAAATATCATCCTTGGTAATATATTGATCCTGACATTGATGCCAAAATGTATTTGTCTGATCGAGTCCAACTAACTCTTTTAAGGCTTGATCAATTAATCTGTATGAACTTGCATTTTCAAACAGAAACATATATCCTTCAGGGTTTAACCAATTGCCTAAATTAATTCCCTTGATTTTAAAATTATCACCATTTGGTGCAACAACATTTTGCTCATCAATTAAAAAAATCTTTTTTCTCTGTTCGTTTTTCCCGAAACCAGAATCGGATTTAGAAAAGTAGATGATAAAATACTTATAAATAGTATTTTATAAAATTTTTTTATGTTTATTCTTTTGATAGAAATTAAAGTGTCAATAATACAATATCTTTGCCTTTGCAAATGTAAGATTGTTTTTTATTATTTCCAAAAGAAATTTTGTTGATCATTTTTGTTGGTCATTATTTATTAATAAAATCAATATTTTACGCAAGCTAATTTAAAAATTAATATCTTTGTATTAAGATTAAAAATACTACTCTAATATGTTAAGTAATGATAAAATAAAACTTCGAACTGTCATTTCAGATACTTTACCTACAGTTTCTGTCGATTGTGTAATTTTCGGGTATGATGAAAGTAAATTAAAAGTGTTGATTCGTAGAGAGTTTATTCCCTATGAAGGAGAAACTTATCTTGAGTGGAAGCTTCCGGGAAATCATGTTCGTCGCAATGAAGAAATTAGTGAAACGGCTTCTCGCATCCTTAAAGAACAGACCGGATTGGAGAATATCTACGTAAAGCAGTTTTTAGTTTTTAGTAATCCGGACCGGTTGAAGCGGAGAGAACGCGATTATAATTGGGTGAAACCCCGTTTGGATGATGAAAGAGTAATAACAGTTGGTTTTTACTCGCTTATAAATATAAATGATGTAGATAATAGTATGTTAATAGACGATGCTAATTGGGCTGATGCATATGAAATTAAAGAATTAATGTTTGATCATAACGAAATTTTTGAAGAAGCTTTAAAAAAACTTCGTTATGATTTACTTCATGAGCCATTGGTTTTTGAATTACTCCCTGAAAAGTTTACACTAACGCAAATGCAGAAACTTTATGAGGCTATTTTTAATATCACTTATGATAAACGTAATTATAGAAGAAAAGTGAATAAGATGCCGTATTTAATTCCACTGGATGAGGTGCAAACAGGAGTTTCGCATAAACCAGCCCGGTTTTATAGTTATGATAGAGAGATTTATGAGAAAACACGCACCGAAAGATTTGATTTTCGGGTTTAATCAATTTAATTTAGTTGAAAATTAAATTGATAGTTTATCCTTTCCAATAATCGTATTCCTTAATTTCATTATAAAAATGTACGTTATAGGAATAAGTGATAGTGCATTGGCCCAAATAAGTGGTGCATTGTATAGCAGTATTCCATAAACAAGCCACAATGAAATACAGGCCACTACAATACAGTACATCACCAATGAGATGCTGTGCGTATCTCGCGAACGGAATACTTTGATTGCTTGTGGAAATTGATTTAAAACTGATAATAGTGAGGCCATAAAGCCAATTGTTTCAACAAAAGTCATATGCGTTTTTTATTATTATCTCAAAGTTGTATTTTAACCTATCGGTTCGTAAATAAATCCAAATTCAGACATTTCATCCTTATCATAGATATTTCTTCCATCAAGCACTAATGAACCTTTCATTGTTTTTTTGACAACAGCCCACGTAGGCATTCGGAATTCTTTCCATTCTGTAACGAGTAGGAGTGCATCTGCATCCAATACGGCATCGTAGATGTCGTTTGAAAAATATATATTCGAAAAATCTGACTTTATTGATGAAGCCATCTTAGACTGAATTAATTCTTTCACTTCGGGCATGGCTACGGGATCAAAAACACGAACTTGACAACCAGCTTGTAATAGTTTTTCAATGAGAACCAATGACGGGGCTTCCCGAATGTCATCTGTATTTGGTTTGAACGATAATCCCCAGATAGTTATTGTTTTACCGTCTAAATCAGATTTGAAATGTTTTTCCAGTTTGTGAAATAATACTTGCTTTTGATAGGCATTAACTTCTTCAACAGCTTTGAGTACGCGTAATTCATAACCATTTTGATCTGCCGTTTTGATTAGTGCTTTTACGTCCTTAGGAAAGCATGAACCACCATAACCACAACCGGCATATAAAAATTTGCCTCCTATTCGTTGGTCGGTTCCGATGCCTTTTCGAACCATATTTATATCTGCGCCAACTCGTTCGCATAAATTTGCCATATCGTTCATGAAACTGATACGGGTTGCTAACATGGCATTGGCAGCGTATTTGGTCATTTCTGCCGATAGAATATCCATGAAGATTACACGGAAGTTATTTAATAAAAATGGGCGATATAGTTTAGTGATCAATTCTTTCGCTTTTTCACTTTCAACTCCTACTACAACGCGATCGGGACTCATGAAGTCTTTGATGGCATCACCTTCTTTTAAAAATTCAGGATTTGAAGCCACATCAAAGTCAATAGAAACTTCACGTTTGTCTAATTCGGCTTGAATTGTTTGACGAACTAACGATGCTGTTCCGACCGGAACGGTACTTTTGGTAACCAATAGTACGTATTGCTGCATGTTTTTTCCGATTGTGGTTGCAACCTCAAGTACATATTTTAAATCTGCACTGCCATCTACATCGGGTGGTGTTCCTACAGCACTAAATACTACTTGTACATCATTTAGTATATCAGTCAGCTTTGTAGTAAAATGCAATCGTTCTGCTTTTACATTTCGCAAAACCATATCTTCCAATCCCGGTTCGTATATAGGTATAATACCTTGTTGCAGATTCTCAATTTTATGAATATCTATATCAACACAAGTGACATCTACGCCCATTTCGGCAAAGCAGGTTCCTGAGACTAATCCCACGTAACCAGTTCCAACTATTGCTCTTCATTAAAAATATTATTTACGCAATCAGTATTATTTATTTATGTATGCAGATACAACTTGTTTAATTCCATCTTCAAGGGAAATTTTTGGTTTCCAACCTAACCCTTTTAGTTTGGAAACATCCATCAGTTTGCGAGGGGTTCCATCGGGTTTGGTACTATCCCAAATTACTTTACCTTCGTAACCAACCGCTTGTTGAACTATTTCGGATAATTGCTTAATGGATAAATCTTCGCCACAACCTGCATTGACATGTGATGGGGTAGTATCGGGAGCATCATAATTTAATAAAAGAAAAACGCTCGAATCAGCCATATCGTCTACATGCAGGAATTCACGAAGTGGTGATCCTGTACCCCATAGGGTTATGGAAACTTCGTTATTGACAGATGTAATGCCATATTTAGCAAGTATCTTCAGAATTGTATCATTATCTTTTGCCCCATCAATACCTTCTATTGGATTCTTTGTTATGTCAGAACGAAGGCTTGTCCAATCGTTTTGCATCAGGCACTTTCCCATATACATTTTTCTGATTAACGCAGGTAAGACATGTGATTTCTCTAAATCATAATTATCATTTTGTCCATATAAATTGGTAGGCATAATAGAGATGAAATTACATCCATATTGTGCATGATAGGCTTCGCACATTTTAATTCCGGCTATTTTAGCAATAGCATACGGTTCATTAGTCGTCTCCAAAAGTCCAGTAAGTAAAGCATCTTCATGCATTGGTTGTTCTGCCATACGTGGATATATGCATGAAGAACCAAGAAACAGAAGTTTTTTTACGCCGTTTAGATAACTATGATGAATGACATGATTTTGAATCATGAGATTTTCATAGATAAACTGAGCACGATATGTGCTGTTTGCAACAATGCCACCAACTTTTGCCGCTGCCAGCACTACATATTCCGGTTTCTCGGTTTTAAAAAAGGCAGCAACCGATTCTTCATTCAGTAAATTAAGCTGTCCTTTTGAGCGGGTAATAATATTTGAAAATCCTTTGTTCTCCAAATTCCGTTTTATGGCAGAACCAACCATGCCGTTGTGACCAGCTATATATATTTTTGAATTTTTGTTCATCGTAATTTATGCCCCCTTTAGGGGACTTTAAGGGTCATTCAAAATAATTCAACACTCTGAATCCACCTTCTTTCAAATAGGTTTCTTTTTTCATCAGTTTTACATCTGAAAGCATCATGTCTTCGACTAAAGCTTTCAGATCATATTCAGGAGTCCAATTTAGTTTTGTGCGTGACTTTGTAGCATCTCCAATTAAAAGTTCTACTTCTGTAGGGCGAAAATAATTGGCATCAACTTCTACAATAGGTTCTTTTATTTCAGCAATAGCCTTTAAAAATTCATCTCCCACTCGTTCTTTGAACTTATTTTCGTCAATATTGTCAATGTAACCTTTTTCATCAATGCCTTCGCCTTTGAAATTGATAGTAATACCAATTTCACCAAATGCCATGCGTACAAATTCCCTAACTTCAGTTGTAATACCTGTGGCAATGACATAATCGCTTGGTTCATCTTGCTGTAAAATTAAGTACATGGCGCGTACATAATCCTTGGCATGTCCCCAATCTCGTTTGGATGATAAATTACCTAAGAATAGTTTGTTTTGCATACCCATGGCGATGCGGGCTGCTGCACGGGTGATTTTACGGGTTACGAAGGTCTCTCCACGCAATGGAGACTCATGATTGAATAAAATCCCATTGCTTGCATGAAGACCATAAGCTTCGCGGTAATTTACCGTAATCCAATAGGCATACATCTTGGCTACGGCATACGGTGACCGTGGGTAAAAAGGAGTCGTTTCTTTCTGAGGAACTTCTTGTACTAATCCGTATAATTCAGAAGTTGAAGCCTGATAAATACGCGTTTTTTTTGTGAGGTTAAGCAATCTGACCGCTTCAAGTATACGTAAAGTCCCTATTCCGTCGGCATTAGCGGTGTATTCAGGAGTATCAAAACTTACTTTCACGTGGCTCATAGCCGCTAAATTGTAAATTTCGTCGGGCTGAGTTTCCTGAATGATACGAGTCAGATTCATTGAATCGGTCATGTCGCCATAGTGGAGAACAAGGTTTCGATCATCAACATGTGGGTCCTGATACAAGTGATCAATACGATCAGTATTGAATAAGGAAGAACGGCGTTTCAGTCCGTGTACTGTATATCCTTTTTTGAGTAATAATTCGGCTAAATAAGCACCATCTTGTCCGGTGATTCCTGTAATAAGGGCTATTTTTTTCATCTAATAAAGTGAGTTTAGTTAATGCTTTTATTTGGTTGACTGCTAATTTATATTTTCAAACAATGATTCGGCATGAAATGTTTAGATTTCCGTATCGTCCTGATAATAATGGAAATACTTCTCGGCATCACTTTTCTTCTTTTTAGAAGCATATCCATAACTGAAACCGAATAAATACGCGTATTTGTATAATTTATATTTAGTGTACTTGCTCTCATCATCAAGCACATCATTCAATACAGTGTAAAGTTGAGGTATATTATCCAATTTTAGTTGAGCACATAATTTTTTGAAGAATGTTTTATTGGTTTTTCCATTACGAACGACAAATAAATTAACGTCAGAGTGCTGTGCTAATGAATATGCATCTGTTACCATACCAATTGGGCTGGAATCCACAATGATGAAATCATACCGTTTTCTTAGCTCTTCAAACATTTTTCCTAGTTTATCCGATCTAATTAATTCCCCGGGATTGGGAGGAATGGAACCTGCCGGTAAGATATCAAAATCAACTTTAGGTAGTTTTAAGATGATTTCGTCAAGTGAGCATTGACCAACTAAATAATTGGTTATGCCTAACGGATGAATTATATTAAATCGTTGGTTGACGCTT
>JAATGT010000241.1 GCA_015654525.1 Bacteroidales bacterium | reverse complement strand
TTGCAATCCGGCTATGAAAAATGTGGCTCCGGTGCGTAAAGGACTTGGTGTTCGCACATTTTTCAACGTGCTTGGTCCGCTTATCAGTCCGGTTAAACCACAATATCAATGTCTGGGGGTGTATAACCTGAAGATGATGCGGCTTTACAATTATATTTACCAAAATCTGGGTGTGCAGTATTCCATTGTGCATTCGTTGGACGGATATGATGAAATTTCATTGACTGACACTTGCAAAATAATGAGTAATAACGGTGAATTTATTTATACACCCGAACAACTTGGCTTTAAAACCTTGAAACAGGAAGAACTTTGGGGCGGGAATACGGTAGATGAAGCTGCACAGATATTTATGAATGTGCTGGACAATAAAGCGACTGAAGCACAGCGAAACGCCGTAATTATCAATTCTGCCTTTGCCATCCAAACGCGTAGCTTCTACAAACCACTGGAACAATGTAAAGCCGAAGCTGCCGAATCACTGGCAAGTGGACAGGCTAAAAAGGCGTTTACGAAGTTTGTGGAGATATATAAATAGAAATTTGGCTTCGCCGATATGACTTCGTGATACTAGCTTCGCTGATATTATTTTAGTATCACGACTGAAAGGAGTCATATCAACAAAGTTCATATCAATGTAATTCATATCAATAATGTCAACAATTTTAGACAAAATACTAGCTTCTAAAGCTATTGAGGTGGCAGAGCGAAAACTTAAAACGCCGATTTCGGTATTAGAAAAAGCACCTGCTTTCTCGCGCAAATGTCTGTCGATGAAGCAAAGCCTGCTGAATTCGGAATCGGGCATTATTTCGGAGTTCAAACGGAAATCGCCTTCGTTGGGTTGGATTCATGAGGATGCCGATGTGGTGGCGGTAACGGGCGGTTACAGTGCCGCGGGTGCTTCGGGTATTTCTATTCTTACTGATTTGAATTATTTCGGTGGTACACCTATGGATCTGATAAAGGTCCGCCCAGCAATTACGTGTCCGGTGTTGCGGAAAGATTTTGTGATTGATGAGTACCAGCTTTTCGAAGCTAAGGCCATGGGTGCCGATGTAGTATTACTTATTGCCGCGGCACTGACTGTAGAGCACACGTTGGAACTTGCGCGTAAGGCTCACGATTTGGGGTTGGAAGTGCTGCTGGAAGTGCATAATGCCGAAGAAATTGGCCATGCGAATGAGTATGTGGATATGCTCGGAGTAAATAACCGCAACCTGAAAACTTTTGAACATAGCATTCAAACTTCATTCGATCTGGCAGCATTAATTCCCGATCGTTTTGTGAAAGTGAGCGAAAGCGGTATTTCGAAAGTAGAGACCGTAAAAGAATTGCGCAAAGTGGGCTACAAAGGTTTCTTGATGGGCGAAAACTTTATGAAGGAAGAAAATCCGGCGGAAGCGTTATCTAAGTTTATAACTGGGTTAAAATGATATTACTACGTGATATTTGTGCTTTGCACGATATTAGCTACGCTGAAATATCACGACCGAAGGGAGTAATATCAATGAAATTCATATCAACGAAGTTTATATCATTTATCAAATGAAGATTAAAGTATGCGGGATGAAATTTCCCGAAAATATAAAGGCGGTGGCAGCATTGAAGCCGGACATGATGGGTTTTATTTTCTACCCGAAGTCGCCACGGTATGCCGAGCCTCTGGATGTTGCTGCGTTGAATACGTTGCCGTCGTCAATCAAAAAGATAGGCGTATTTGTAAACGAGAGTTTAGAAAATATCCTGACTATTGCTTATAAATACCAACTGGATGGGGTACAGCTGCATGGTGTGGAATTGGTAAAGATGTGTGCTGAGCTTAAAAAGGTTGGGTATATCGTTATTAAAGCATTCCCTATAGCGGCAGCCTATAATTTTAAAGTAACTAAGGACTATGAAGGTGCGTGCGACTACTTCCTTTTCGATACAAAAACTGAGTCGTATGGTGGTTCCGGTCTGAAGTTTAACTGGGGCATGTTGGACGAATATAAAGGCGAAACACCATTTGTTCTGAGTGGTGGCATTGCCGCAGACGACGCCGAAGCCATTTTGAAAATAGAGCATCCTCTATTTGCCGGAATAGATTTAAATAGTAAGTTTGAAGTGAAACCCGGGCTGAAAGATGTAGAAAAACTCAACTTGTTTAAAATATCATTATTAAATACTAAGTGATGAGAACGATAAATAAGATTGGAATTGCAATGATATTTCTTGGAGTAATTATGTTTGTTGTTGGAACTTTTATATTTACATACAGGGGTGATTATAGTAAATTTATGTTTGTTGCCGGTGAAGTGTCTTTTGCTGCTTGGTTTCCAACTGTGCTTATTGGGGGAATTTTATATAAAATAAAAAAACGGAAAAAATAAATCTTGTAACCTCTTTAGCGGGGCTGAATATCTTTCGCTATGAAAACAGAATCGTTATTAAAGTATTCTTTATTGTGGCAGCCTCTAATTTTAAAGTAACAAAGGACTACGAAGGCGCGTGTTCAATTTGCCGGAATAGATTAAATAGTAAGTTTGAAGTGAAACCCGGGCTGAAAGATGTGGAACTTTTGAGTGGGTTTCTCAACTCTCTACGCCGATAACTATCAGTGCTGGGAAGGGAAGCTTTAGGAAGCGTCAATTTTATTATACGTGTAAATGTGCTTTAATATACACGTGCAATTGAAATTTATCATGTATCTTTGCACCGATAAAGATTAAATCATAAGATGTATGAATGCAAAACTAACATTGACTATTGAGCAATCAGTTATTGAAAAGGCTAAAATTTACGCCAAAAGCAGAGGCAGAAGTCTTTCTGATGTTATTGAAAGCTATTTGAAAGTGGTGGCCAAGGAAGAAGAATTCAGTGAAGAAAAAGTATCTCCTACTGTAATGTCGCTTAAAGGAACTTTTAAAGCGCCTGAAAACTTTGACTATAAGGATGAATTGAAAAAAAGTTTATCATCAAAATATCTAAAATGATGGATAAGGTTTTAATTGATACCGATGTCATTCTCGATTTTTTTTTCGATCGACAACCATTTTCCGACCATGCAGCAATCGTTCTGTCGTATTGCGAGATGAATAAGATTGAAGGTTATATTACTCCTGTGATATTGAGTAATGTGTATTATTTGCTTAGAAAAACAGCTAAACACGAACTTGTTATTGATAAACTTCGTCAATTGCTGACAATTCTTGATATTTTAATAATCGATAAAAAAAGTATAATGCAGGCAATGAACTCTGGATTTAAAGATTTTGAAGATGCACTTCAAAACTTTGCTGCTGAAAGTGCCGATAATATAAGCGTTATACTCACACGTAATACCAAAGATTTTAAAAACAGTAAACTCGGTGTAATGACCCCCGAGAGCTATGTAAAATTATGAACAGAATAAATCAATTGTTTAAGAATAAGAAAGAGAATATCCTTTCGGTATATTTTACGGCAGGTTTTCCGAAACTTGAAGACACAGTGCCAACACTGCAATGTTTGCAGGAAAACGGTGTGGATTTGATAGAAATTGGTGTACCGTTTTCCGACCCGTTGGCTGATGGTCTGGTGATACAAAACAGCAGTCAGGCGGCGTTGCAAAACGGTATGAGCATTCGCAAACTGTTCGATCAGCTTAGCAATGTGCGCTCGTCGGTGCATATTCCGTTGATTATGATGGGGTATCTGAATCCGGTGATGCAGTTTGGCTTCGAGGCGTTTTGCAAGGAATGCCATCGGGTAGGAGTGGACGGTATGATTATTCCCGATCTGCCAATGTCTGATTTTCTGGCGGAATACAAAGAAATTGCTTCGCGCTACGGACTTGAATTTATTTTCCTGATTACCCCCGAAACATCCGAAGAGCGTATCCGCGAAATCGACGGGCATACCAACGGATTTATCTACATGGTTTCGTCGGCAGCTACTACTGGTACGCAAAGTTCGTTCGACAATAAGGTGGATTATTTCAACCGCATTAATTCTATGAATCTGAAAACCCCACGCTTGGTAGGTTTCGGCATTTCCAATAAATCTACCCGCGACATGGTGAACCGCTATTCGTGCGGAGCCATTATTGGCAGTGCTTTTATCAAAGCCTTGCAGGAAACCAATGATGTGGAAAAAGGGGTGAAATTGTTGTTGAAAAAATTGGGGGAATGAACCTATTAGCCTAGGGTTTAAACCCTAGGCTAATAGGTTTGATTCTCATATTTCTCTAGCCCGAAAGATTGACTAATTTTTATTTTGTTGCTGATGGATAAAATGACTGAAAGACTGCTTCGGTGTTATCAATGTATTTTCTTGGTTTGCCTGAGACTTTAGATTTAAAGTCTTTGATGATTTTATTGAAGTTTTCTGTCATACTCTTCATTCTTTTTGGATCATCAGGTCCATAGCTTAAAAAATTAAACCAATTTAGATTGAAATGTCTAATTACTCCAGATTTTAATGGCGTTTTTATCTCTTCATACAATGTCTGAACCCAAAGGGACTCACTTTTGAAATCTTCAATGAAGGTTTCCATAGAATTGTGACATACTACTCCGTAGTAAAATACTTCATTCTCTTGCAATAAATAGGCATCAATTAGAGGCTGCCCAAAGAAAATACTTTTCGCTTTGTCGACAGTAAGCAAACCTTCAGCCATAGCACCTTTCATTGGAATTTTATTCTTAGCTCCATCTGCTAAAATTGAAGCAGATACGTAGGTAATTGCATTTAATGAGTCTTGACTGTTGTCTTTGCTGAAAATTATAACTGAGTCTGAAAAAGTAGTAACGAATAAAATATTCTTATCAAATAATGCTTCTGCTGTTTCGTTGTAAAATTGTTTAGAGTCTGATATTGTACTCATCATTTTGTAAATGTCTTGATGCTTATTTCTGGCAATATAATCTTTAAAACCCATTATGTCCAGAAAACAGACAAAACGTCTTTTATTGGGAGTCCATCTTTTTTTCTCTGTTTCTTTTGTCATAGTTATAATTTTATAAAAAAACAAGTAGCTCATTTATACGCTGAGCTACTTGTACCTGAGTATTATTTTTTTTCCTCTTCTTTCTCTCCATCTTTTTTCCTCCCTTTTCGGGCGGCGATGGTATCTTTGTGGTAATTGATGTAGTAATTTACTTTATCGATAAAGGCAGCATAGGGAGTTTCGCCGTTTACCACCGCCAAAGCATTGATGCGGGTGCCAATTTCCTGAAATGCATTGTCAACCACGAGACGGGCATCAAGCACTTTTATGGCAACACGGGCGGCGGTTTCGTCGGCACGTTCGCCAAAGTGCGATAAAAACTGGTTATTAGCTTCGTTCATTTTAGTAAGCCATTGAGTCCCTAATCCATTACCCAGAGCATCTACGTCTGCTGCATACTTTGTAGTAAGTTCGGTGTTGCGGTTAGTCATTGCTGAGCTTTCGGCATTGTAATTTATCTTGCGTATGCTGCCGTACTGATCCCAAATACGTTTCACACGCCGGGCATTTTCACGCACTTCCGGGTCGAAATGATGCAACTGACTTTCTACCAGCAACTCAAACCCTAAGTCCAAATCGTCGCGATACCCGTCAGATTCGGTAACTGTTGGGGTATATACACTTCCGTCTTCTGCTTGTAACGCTTCTTTTTCAGCCTCACGTGCCTGTTTGTAGGATGTGTACAGATCCACAATTCCTAATTTAACCGGAGTCTCCGTTTCTATCAAACTTCCGATGTCGTTGTGTAGTTGATCATGCTCATTGTTGTGCAGATACCGTTGAGAAAATAAAATAATCTGTTTCATAAAATGTGATTTTAAAGTTTAACATTGTTCTAATTGTTCTATATATTAGCGATTAAGAATGCAATAAGATTTCAGCGGTTATACATTTTACTCTCACGGGGTCAAAAATTCTGAATGCATGCCTGCATTTGCCTGCCGACAACTGCGGGGCGAAAATGTATGCCTGCATTTGTTTGCCGACGGCTGCGGGGTTAAAATGCATGCCTGCATTTACCTGCCGACGGCTGCGGGACGAAAATGCATGCCTGCATTTGCTTGCCGACGGCTGCGCGACCAAAATGCAGGTCTGCATCCGGGTTTACCGGTTCAGAACGCTGACTATTCTCTGCATGGAAGCTTGTTTTTGTCCGGTTTCTATATTCTAAATGGACCTAAGTCAATACCTTGTGAGAGAATTACGCTGCAAATATAATTATTTTTTTGTTACGTGCGTATTTTTCCTATTATTTTTTTATGTCGGAAATCTTAATTTGCGATTTTGCCCGTTTGTGTGCTGTAGGAGAAAATAAAAAATGCCGGACTCGCAATGAGTCCGGCATTTTTATAATCTAATCACTGTTAACTGTTAACTGACCACTGTCAATTGTTATAGTGTTTTTCTGACTTCAGTTTCTTCGTAACTTTCCACCATATCACCTACGCGTATATCCTGGTAGTTCTTGATGTTCAAACCACATTCGTAGTTAGTACCTACTTCTTTCACATCGTCTTTGAAACGTTTCAGTGAATCCAGTTCGCCGGTATATACTACAATGCCATCGCGAATGATCCGGATCTTGTTCGATCGTTTGATCTTTCCTTCACGTACCAAACATCCGGCCACCGTACCCACTTTCGTGATTTTGAATACTTCAATAATCTCAACTGTAGCGGTAATTTCTTCCTTAATTTCAGGAGAAAGCATACCTTCCATAGCCGATTTGATTTCTTCAATGGCATCGTAAATGATGGAATACAAGCGGATGTCGATTTCCTCTTTGTCGGCCATTTTGCGTGCCGAAGTGGTAGGACGTACCTGGAATCCACAGATAATAGCATTCGAAGCGGCAGCCAACAGAATATCCGATTCGGAAATGGCACCTACTGCTTTGTGAATAACATTTACCTGAATGTTTTCAGTCGAAAGTTTCAACAACGAATCGGCCAATGCTTCCACCGAACCATCCACATCACCTTTTACAATAATGTTCAGTTCCTTGAAATCGCCGAGCGCAATACGGCGACCCAATTCGTCGAGCGTAAAGTGCTTTTTGGTACGTATACTTTGTTCGCGTTGTAATTGTTCACGTTTGTTGGCAATCTCGCGTGCTTCGTGTTCCGAATTCATTACGTTGAAGTTATCACCAGCCTGTGGAGCACCATTCAAACCAAGTATCAATGCAGGTTCACCCGGTTTCACTTCTGTAATGCGTTGGTTACGTTCGTTGAACATAGCCTTGATTTTACCATGACTGATTCCGGCCAACACTACATCGCCTAAGCGTAACGTACCGTTGTGAACCAATACGGTAGACACATAACCGCGTCCTTTGTCCAGAGTCGATTCGATAACGGAACCTATAGCGCGTTTATTTGGGTTGGCTTTTAGTTCGAGCAATTCGGCTTCGAGCAATACTTTTTCAAGTAGTTCGGGTACTCCGTCACCTTTTTTGGCTGAAATGTCCTGCGATTGGTATTTACCACCCCAGTCTTCAACCAGATAATTCATCTGAGCCAGCGTTTCCTTTATTTTTTCAGGATTAGCTCCCGGTTTATCAACCTTATTGATGGCAAAAATCATAGGTACACTTGCGGCGGCTGCGTGATTGATAGCTTCAATGGTTTGAGGCATCACATTGTCGTCGGCTGCTACAATGATAATAGCAATATCGGTTACTTTTGCACCACGGGCACGCATGGCGGTAAACGCTTCGTGACCCGGAGTATCCAGGAATGTAATGCGTTGACCATTTTCAAGTTTTACGTTGTATGCCCCGATATGCTGTGTTATACCTCCGGCTTCACCGGCAATAACATTTGTTTTACGAATATAGTCGAGTAGCGAAGTTTTACCGTGGTCAACGTGTCCCATGACGGTAACAATCGGTGCACGCGGTAACAAATCTGCTTCGTCATCCGGCTCATCTTCGTTCAGAGCTTCCACCACATCATGACTCACATATTCGGTAGTAAAACCAAATTCTTCAGCCACAATATTAATAGTTTCCGCATCCAATCGTTGGTTGATTGACACCATCAGACCTATGTTCATACAGGTTGCGATAACCTGATTTACGGTAACATCCATCATTACTGCCAATTCACTTGCTGTCACGAACTCGGTAAGTTTAATTACGCTTTCTTCGTCGCGTTCGCGTTGTGCCTGTTCTTGTTGGCGTATACTATTGCTATCGCGTTTATCACGACGATATTTTGAACCTTTTCCTTTTTTATTGGCACCCGACAAACGAGCTAAGGTCTCTTTGATTTGTTTTTGTACGTCTTCTTCGTTTACAGCTGTTTTGATGGTCTTTTTCAACCGATCTTTGTTCGGTCTGGCAATGCCACTTCCGCCTGTTGTACCCGGAGTTACTTTCTTCGGGTGTGCAAATCCTTGTGTGGGACCGTTAGGCTGAGGTACTTTGTTGATATCTACCTTCTGATTCGAAAATCGTTCGCGTTTTTTCTTCGGTGCTGAGGCCGGATCTGCTGCAACTTCTGCTGCTGTACGTAAAATTTTCTTTTCTCCCGGAGCAATTACTTTTTTGCTATCGAGGGTGATTTTATTTTTATCTTCGCGTTCTCTGCGTTTTTGCTCTTTTGTCTTTGGTTTCGGACGAGTGCTCTGGTTCAATAGTTCCAAGTCAATAGTTCCGATAACTACCGGAGCTACATCTAGTGTAGGGCGAGCCAAAGAGAATATTTCATCTTCTTCGTGATCGTTATCCTTAGTTTCTGTATTGTATTCAATGGGTTCTTCAACCTCTTCTTTTACTTCGAATTTCTTTACAGGCTTAATGACTTCCACCTTTGGTTCTTCAACTATAGCTGTTTCTTGTACCCGGCTAATGACCTTTAGCTCTTTAGGTTCTTCTTTAGGCTCTTCTTTTTTTATGACCTCAACCGGAGTAATAATTTCGGCTTTTGGTTTCGGCATAGGTTCCGGTTTCGGTGCTTCTGCTTCTTTTTTGAGCTCAATAACTACGGGCGGTACTTCTACTGCTTTAGGTTCTTCTTTTACTATTTCTACCTTTTCTTCAACAGCTTTCTCTACAACTGGGGCCGGTTTCTCAACCACCGGAGCTTGTACTTTTACTTCCGGTTTTACTTCCGGTTGTTTTTCTTTTGTTTCCAAATCGATATGTCCAACGGATTTGAAATGAGGCAGCTGATCCTCAGGAATGGTAACGTGAATAGTCTCAACCGGTTTCTCAACGGGTTTTAGTTGGTGGTAGCCTTCAATAGCTACGCTGGGAGCTTTTTCTTTTAGAAGACGCTCCTGACTTAATCGCTCCGATTCAATTTTCAGAGCCATATCTTTATTGAATTCTTTTGCAAGTAAAAGGTGCAAGTCATCCGACAACTTTAAATTCGGGTCGACTACGATTTTATGACCTTTTTTCGCCAAAAATCCAACGGCGGTGGTCATTCCGACGTTTAAATCTTTACAGGCTTTACTTAATCTTATGGACATATTCTATTATTACAGTTTTCTATTTTAAAAAGTATCCGTTTTTTTGTGATTTAATCTTCGGCGAAACACGGAACGCATAACACAAAACGTGTTATTTTTCTTCTTCAGCTTCTTCCTCAGCCTCTTCTTCGAATTCGGCATTCAGGATAGCCAATACCTCGTCGACGGTTTCTTCTTCAAGGTCAGTACGACGAATTAAATCCTGACGTGGAATGGCTAATACGTTTTTAGCTGTGTCGCAACCAATTGCTTTCAATGCATCGATAACCCATTGATCGATTTCATCGCTGAATTCATCCAGGTAGATATCTTCGCTTTCAGCATCTTCATCCATTTCGCGGAATACATCCAGTGTATAACCTGAAAGTATACCGGCTAGTTTAATATTCAATCCACCTTTTCCGATTGCTTGCGAAACTTCTTCGGGTTTCAGGTAAATTTCTGCCTTTTTATCAACTTCGTTCAATCTGATTGAAGAAATTTTAGCAGGACTCAAAGCGCGCGAAATAAATAAGTTGATATTACTTGTGTAATTAATTACATCAATATTTTCATTTCGCAATTCACGTACAATACCATGAATACGTGAACCTTTTACTCCGACACAAGCACCTACCGGATCAATACGATCATCGTACGATTCCACGGCTACTTTAGCGCGTTCGCCGGGAATACGTGCAATTTTCTTTATGGTAATCAAACCTTCATGAATTTCGGGAACTTCCAGTTCGAAAAGTCTTTCGAGGAATACCGGAGAAATGCGTGAAAGAATAATTTTAGGATTATTGTTTTTGTTCTCAACCATGGCTACTACTGCGCGTACCGTGTCGCCTTTACGATAAAAGTCGGTTGGAATTTGTTCTGTTTTTGGTAAATAAAGTTCATTGCCTTCATCGTCGATAAGCAACATTTCTTTTTTCCATATTTGGTATAATTCAGCACTAACAATCTGACCTACTTTTTCGCTGTACTTGCTGAAAACGTTATCTTTTTGTAGTTCCAATATTTTTGATGAAAGTGTTTGGCGAAGTGTCAGGATAGCCCGACGACCAAAGCCCAGAAAATCTACGGTTTCTGTTACTTCTTCACCAATTTCAAATTCCACATCTATTTTTTTAGCATCAGTTAGCGAAATTTCCAAATTTGGATCTTCCAGTTCGTCATCGGCCACCACGGTACGATTACGATAAATCTCGAAGTCACCTTTATCAGGATTGATAATCACATCATAATTTTCGTCGGTTCCAAACATTTTCGAAATTACATTCCGGAACGATTCTTCCATTACACTGATTAACGTACTTCTGTCGATGCTTTTTAGCTCTTTAAACTCCGAAAAAGTATCAATTAAGCTAATAGTTTCTTTTTTGCTCATGGCTTATTTGAATCTAATAATATATTTTGTATTTTTTATGTCTTCGTAGGCGAATGTAAGATCTTCTGTTACGGTTACTTTCCGCTTAGAACCTTCAGGCTTTTCTGTTTTTTCTACCTGTAAAACAAATTCGTTGTCCCGTACTTCTGTCAGAATTCCGGCGATTTTTTTTCCGGCCTTGGTCAGTGTTTCTACTTCGTTTCCAATATTTTTTTCATATTGTTTCACTACTTTGAACGGTTCGGTTAATCCGGCAGAGCTTACTTCGAGTTCGAAATCTTCAACTTCCCGGTCAAATTGCGACTCAATATGGCGGTTTAGTTCCGCGCAAAACTCAAGTGAAACGCCATCAAATGCGTCAATTTCCACAGAAATACGATTATCCGGAGTAGCTTTTACATCTACCAAATAATAATTTGTGTTTATAAGAAAATTTTCAACTATCTGATATATAGTTTCTTTTAAAATCATGTCTTGTATTGTATTAACAAATAAGGGGACTGCTGTCCCCTCCTCCATATCCTAATTCGCTTGCAAAAGTACAAAATAATTCTTTATAATACAAAGATTTAAAAGAAATATTCTGTGGTAGATATTTTTTCATTTGGATTTTGAAGAATTCCTGAATCTGATATTCTAAATAGACTCGATGTAATTATTTGAAAATTATGAATTGTACACTAAAAATTCTAAATTGTAACCCGTATATTTGCATCTCCAAAACTGTTACTTAATTATAATATATATGTATAAAATTTTATCAATAAATCCCGGTTCTACATCTACTAAATTTGCTGTTTATGAAGACGAAAAATTAGTTTGTTTACATACTATTCGTCATACAGCAGAGGAGTTGAAAATTTATCCCAATTTATTTGATCAATATGAATTTCGGAAGAATTTGATGTTAGATTATTTAAAGAAAGATGATATAGATTTATCCGATTTGTCCGCGGTTGTTGGCCGTGGAGGTTTGGTAAAACCTCTCGAATCCGGCGTTTATAAAGTAAATGATAAACTAATTGTTGATTTGAAATCGTCGCTGGGTGGAGAGCATGCGAGTAATTTAGGTGGTGTTATAGCTAAAGAAATTGCCGATAGCATTCCTAATTGTCAGGCTTTTATTGCCGATCCTATTGTTGTGGACGAAATGCAGGATGTGGCTCGTATCAGCGGATTACCTTTGTTTCCGCGTCGCTCAACTTTTCATGCACTTAATCATAAGGCAATTGCCCGCAAGTACGCAGCAGCAACCGGAACTTTGTATGAAGAATTAAATTTGGTTATTGTTCATTTAGGTGGGGGTATTTCTGTGGCGGCACATCAAAAAGGGAAAGTTATTGATACCAATCAGGCTTTGGATGGCTTTGGTCCGTTTTCGCCTGAACGTGCGGGAACTCTTGATGCGGGGATGCTGGTGAAAATGTGTTTCGGAGGAAAATATTTGCAAGAGGAAATTCATAAAATGTTGACCGGTAATGGTGGTTTGGTTGCTCATTTGGGAACAAATGAAGTTCTTATTATTCTTCAGCGAATAGAGGACGGTGATACTCATGCAAAACTGATTTTGGAAGCCATGTGCTATAATGTTGCCAAAGAAATTGGAGCCATGTTGGCGGTACTTCATGGAGAAGCAGATGCAGTTATACTTACCGGTGGAATTGCGCGGAGTAAATTTGTGGTAGACTATATCAAAGTGATGGTTTCGGCTATGGCGAAAGTAGTGGTTTATCCTGGCGAGGATGAAATGGAAGCGTTGGCAATGAGTGGACTGCGTGTGTTGCGAGGCGAAAAAAGTAAGGAGTATTAGGAATCGCTTAAGTCAGCTGGTTTTATTTTTTCTACGATCTTTTCGTCCCAAATGACCCACAGAGCAAAAATAACGAGGTAAAACAAATATTTGAAAAAATAGAAGTGTAGAAACGTGAACCAGTTTGGGTGTGTATCTATACAGCATGTAATAACCGTAATTCTAAAAATATTGAAGGCGTAGACTATGGTTAACCCTAATGGAATATACCATAGTTTGTGCTTCCACGGTCCACGATAAAAAGCGAGAATACAAAAGAAAATATAGGCTTGTTTCAGTCCGGTGCAAGCCCAGATTATTTGTACAGAATTTCCATTCGGATAAAAAAGGAAATTTTCAGAAGACAGCATCACTTTTGAACCAAAAAGATGCAAAACACTTTCACAGACATGAGCAACATGATGAGCAGTCCAAATGAATGGTGCTGAAATATTGAATCCCCAAAGAGTAACGGTTGAGTTTATGTTTTCAGATTCATCTCCGATCACATTGTATTTCCAAAGAAAGTTTGATGCCATTAAAATTACGGCGAATAAAATAACCCCTTTGTAAGGCTTAAGCTTTTCGGGTAATTTTAATTCTGGTAGTTTCATATTGGGCAGAGTGGGTCTTAAAACTTACTTGAGATCCGTGCGAAAGGAACTTTCTCTATAGAACAAAAATCGGCATGTTGATATTTAAAATGCCCTGTGATGGCAATCATAGCAGCATTGTCTGTAGTGAAAGCCAGTGCCGGAATATACACTTCCCATTTGTACTTTTTACCATGGTCGAGAAGTGCCTGACGAAGTGCCGAGTTAGCAGAAACTCCGCCGGCGACAGCTACCTGACGAATATTTAATTCAGTAGCCGCTTTTCGCAGTTTGTTCATCAAAACATCCACCACAGTTGCCTGAAGTGAAGCGCACAGATCGTTCAAATTTTTCTCTACAAAATCAGGATGTTCTTTCACCTTGTCACGCAATAAATATAAAAATGATGTCTTTAATCCACTAAAACTATAATTGTAGCCTGGAATCTGTGGTTTGTTGAATGCAAAAGCTTTGGGATTACCTTCTTTTGCCAGTCTGTCAATATAAGGTCCACCTGGGTACGGAAGCCCCATCACTTTAGCACACTTGTCAAAAGCCTCACCGGCAGCATCATCAATAGTTTGCCCAAGTACTTCCATGTCATTATAGGCCTTCACAAGTACAATCTGTGAATTTCCTCCGGAGACGAGTAAGCATAAAAATGGAAATTGAGGATGACGTTCGTCGGGTTTGCCCTCGCTGACAAAATGAGCTAAGACATGTGCCTGAAGGTGATTCACATCTATCAGCGGGATATTAAGTGCTTGTGCAAATCCTTTTGCAAATGAGGTCCCAACCAATAAAGAACCCAGTAAACCCGGACCACGGGTGAAAGCAATAGCACTTAATTCATTTTTATTTACCTTGGCTTGTTTTAGAGCCTCATGAACCACCGGAATGATATTAAGTTGATGAGCGCGTGACGCTAACTCGGGAACTACTCCACCAAAGCTGGTGTGAACAGCTTGACTTGCAATGACATTAGAGAGCAATACCCCATTGCGAATTACTGAGGCAGAAGTGTCGTCGCATGACGACTCTATACCTAATATGATTGTTGGATTCATCTTTGTAAGGTGAGAGTTTAGATTTATCATGTCTCGTGTCTGAAAATCACAAATATGGCTGGCATGACAATTGTTATTAGTTATTTGTATTTTTTAATTGCTTTGCTAGAAGCATTTCCTTGCAGAATTCACAAATTATTATTTACTTTTGCGAAACAAAGTTCAAAGGTATAAAAAAAGAAGGTAAAATATTAGGTTTTGGTATCGACGGAATAGTTTTATTTCTCATGCTACTGTTTATGCTGTTTCAAACCAGTGTGATGCAGAAGTTCATATATAATGCTGTCGTATCTGAACTTTCGAATAAGCTTCATACAAAAGTAACTGTTGGGAAGATAGAGTATAAATTATTCAATGATATTGCTGTCTCCGACTTGTATGTGGAAGATCAGCAGAAGGACACTCTCCTGTTTGTAAACCACGTTGATGCTCACTTTAAATTTTGGGATTTTTTTAAAGGTAAAATTATTTTCACTTCTGTAGACATAAACCAGTTGTTCGGTAATCTGATTATTGATAAAGCGGGTCATTCTAATCTGGATTTTGTAATTAAAGCTTTTAAGAGTCCCCAGAAAAGCAATACTACGCAAACCGAATATCGTATAAGTCACTTCAAAATAAAGAACTCCCGGTTTAATTACACAAATTATAAACAGTTTAGAAAGCTGACTCCTGGTGTCTTTAACGGTAACAGACTTCGCCTTAAAAATATTAATGCTGACGTATCACTTAATATACTTCCAAAAGATTCTTTCAACTTAAAAGTTAAATATTTAGGTGCAGCGGAGCAAACGGGTTTTGTTCTTACTGAGCTAAAAACACAAGTATTTGGCTCTGCAAAGAGCATGAAGATACCATTTATTCGTGTGAAAATGCCGAGGTCTGAAGTTCGTTTGGAAGGTGTCCATCTTAGCTATGATAGTTTGGCTGATCTGAAAAATTTCGTAGAAAAGGTCAGATGGAATGCACCTATTAGATTGTGTTCTATATCACCTTCCGATTTGAAAGCTTTTGTCCCGGAGTTTAAAAATGTGAAAGGTCTGTTTACTCTCAGGGGTCTGATTACAGGTCGGGTGTCAAGTCTTCATTTTAAAAAGATGGAGCTGAAGTATGGGAAATCTTTTTTACTGAATGCAGATTTGGATGTGAATGGTTTGCCGGATTTGAGAGAGCTCTTTATTTTTTGTCAGATTAATGATCTGCATTTTGACAAGTCGGACATTCAGGATTTTGTTGCCGATTTTACAAGGAAGCCGCTTGTGCTCCCTAAAGAATTGGCTCAGCTGGGATTAATTCATTATAAAGGGAATATTACCGGTTTCTTGAATAATTTGGTGTTGTATGGTAATCTGAATACGAGTATTGGAAGTGTATCGACTGACGTTTTGTTGAAGCTAAACAATAAATTAAAAGATTTGACTTACAATGGAACAATTAAGTCTGATAATTTTCAATTAGGAAGGTTACTTGGAAATAAACAACTTGGAAAAGTCTCTTTTAATCTTAATACAAAAGGAACAAAGAAAGAAAATGCGAAACTTCAGGGAGTGGTTCAAGCTCGCGTTTCCGAATTTGAATTCAATCATTATAACTATCGCGACATTGTTTTTAATGGTAAGTACGATGGGAAGGGATATGATGGAATCATAAATGTCAAAGATCAAAATATTGATGCCCATTTTATAGGTAAGATTGATTTAACCAAAGAACTACCGATCTATGATTTCGGGTTAAGAGTAAATAAAACAAATTTGAATGCTTTAAAACTGACGGATAAATATCCGGGAGCTATTCTTTCGTTTTCAGGAAAAACTAATGTTGTAGGAAACTCACTGGATAATATAAATGGTTTTATTCGTTTTGATAGCATTGAATTTGTTAATTATGGCAAGACTCTGAATGTTGATAAGATTCAACTGGTGTCGCGCATTGACAAAAATCTCACTCATTTTAGCATTGCTTCAGATTATGTAAATGGCTCTTTTAATGGTAATTTCAAATATAGTACCGTTGGACAAACAGTAGATAAGATTGTTCAGAAGTACTTGCCATCACTTGCCACTTTGTCTCCAAAATCAATTGATAAAGCTCAGAATCACATAGATGTTGATCTTGAGATAGCTAATACAAATGCTATTTCGGATGTCCTCGACTTGCCTTATACGCTCAGCGGCATCAGTACGATAAATGGATATATTGACGAAAAAACGAATAAAATAGATCTTTCGGGTATTGTGCCCGGTCTGAAGTCGAGTAAGCAACAAGTTGAAAATATCTCTTTGCATGTTGAGAATCTTAATCAGCAATTACAACTAACTTCCAGAGCTCAGGTCTTGGACAAAAATGGATTGATGAATGTCTTTTTAAAGGCTTCTGCAGTGAGAGATAGCGTTAAAACTCAATTAGGCTGGCAAAACACACAACAAATAACAAATGCTGGTGATATTCAGTCTATCACTAAATTTAGAACTGAAAATGGTAAGATGGCTGCTCAATTGTCTGTTTTGCCAACCCAGGTGATAATATCAGATTCAGTCTGGAATATTCATCCATGTAAGATAGACTTTAAGCCAGATAGTACTATTCAGATTCATAATTTTGTGTTTGAAAACAATAAACAGTTTGTTCATATTAATGGAATTGCATCTAAAAACAAGAACGATAGTATGAATCTGACTATGAACAAGTTGGATTTGGATTTTGTAATGGGGCTTCTTAAATTAAGAGGATTTAGTATTGGAGGTATTGTAACGGGAAAAGCTACGCTGTTAAGTGTGATGCGGCAACCCGTTTTTGAGGTAAATCTGGATGTGAAGGATTTGAAATTAAATCATAAGTGGATAGGAAATGGTAAAGTTTCTTCAAATTGGGATAAAGTAAATAGTAGGTTATTGGCTCATGCGGCGTTTTTGAATGAGAAAAATGATACGGTTGTAGTGGCTAATGGAGTATATACGCCTCAAACAGATACGTTAAATGTCATCTATGATGCACGCAATTTTAGCATTGAGTTTTTGTCTCAATATTTTGATGGGGTGGTTCAGAATACAAAAGGATTGGCAACGGGTAAAATACGAATGTTCGGACCGTTGAAGCATGGCCTGAGCTTCGAAGGTGATGCATTTCTGGATAAAGGGCAGGTGTCTGTAAAGACACTTAAAACGACCTACTTTTTAAATGATTCAGTTCATATGTCTAAAAAGACAATCGAACTTAGAAATGTGAAAATTTATGATCAGGAAAAAAATCCGGCAACTCTAAATGCAATTATTACACATGATGGATTCTTTAAACAGCTGAGATACGATGTGTCGGTTGTTGGAAAAAACATTATGGCATTAAATACACAATCAGAGGATAATGATTATTTCTTTGGAAAAGCTTATGCTAATGGAACGGTGAGTATTAGAGGGGACGATAAGGTTGCTAACATTATGGTTAATGCTGTTTCTCAGCCGCAAACAAAGTGTTATATTCAAATGGGAGGAGCCTCTAAAGCGTCTGACAATAGCTTCATCAATTTTGTAAGTAAAAAAGATTTTGTACCGAAAGAAACAGCTTTAATTAAAAAAGCTATTTCAAGCGACCTGAATGTAAAAGTAAACTTACAGATTGAAGTTACGCCGGATGCCGAAATGGAATTGATTGTTGATCCAAAAGCTGGTGATATGATAACTGGGAAAGGTACCGGAAATTTGAGAATAGAATTCGATACATTTTCAGATATAAAGCTTTATGGAGGTTATACTATTAGTAGTGGAGATTATTTATTTACACTGCAAAACCTGATTCGCAAACAATTTAAGATTGATCAGGGGAGTACACTGCTTTGGACCGGAAGTCCTTATCGTGCACAGGGTAATATCAGGGCGTTGTATCCGCTGACGGCCTCTTTAAAAGATCTGGATGAAACGTTATCGAGTTCTACTTCCCGTACAAGTGTGCCGGTGAATTGTGTCTTAAAGCTGACGGATGACATCATGAAGCCGACAATAAAATTTGACATAGACTTACCTCAGAGTGATGAAGATGTTAAGCAGCGAGTTCGAAATATCATTAATACTGATGAGATGATGAATAGGCAGATTCTTTATCTTCTAGTCTTTAATAAATTTTATACGCCTGATTATATGAAAACTGCGTCCACAGCTAATATAGGTCCAAGTGAGGCTATCTCGTTTGCAACTTCAACTTTGAGTGGACAGCTAAATAACTGGATTTCTCAGTTGTCAAAAAACAATAATCTATCAATCGGATTCGACTATCGCCAGACTGATCAGTTGAGCAGTGATATTCAGGCTCAGATATTTTATCAACCGAATAATCGATTGATAATTAATGGAAATATAGGATATCGAAATGATGTGCTTACAAATAGTAATAGTACTAATAAATTTATAGGTGATGTAGATTTTCAGTACCTGCTTACTCAGTCAGGAAAACTTCGATTTAAGGCATATAATCATACTGTTGATAGATATCAGCTTAGTAAAGCTGCTCAAACTCATGGTTTAGGATTTATTTATAAAGAAGACTTTAATAGTATGAACGAATTGTTCAGTTACTATTGGCACTTACTTGTTGGTTCAAAAAATAATAAAGCGAATGAAAAAACGACTTCTCCCCCAAAATAATTTTCTGATAATCTCTTGTTTTCTTTTGATTAGTCAGAGCTTATTTTCTCAAAGTATTGAAGATTGGTATGTAAACATGCCGGATGCTCTTAATCCTGCCTTGACTAAGCAAAATAGGCTTGAGCTGCTGGAATATCATAAGGCTCATCAAAGTGATAGTATCACAAATAGGTTTGGAAATCAAACGCGTTTGTTGAGTTTAGATTCTTTAAATGAACGAATTGTTGTTCAGAATACCCCAAGTTCCACTTTTGAGATGAAAATGGTTGGCTTAGGAGATAATAACGCAACAATTATTGGAATTATTCGAACAGTTTGCGCTCCCGCTTGCCACTCGTCTGTTGAGTTTTACGATACGGCGTGGAATCAAATACCGATTCAATTTACAATGCCTAAGGCGATAGAGTGGGTGAATGAAAAGAGCATTCCTACAGATAAAATAGATATGCAATGGGTTCGAAATCTGATGGAAGTTAGTTTTATTTCCCTGAGTTTCTCCTCCGATAATCAATTTTTGATTGCCAGAAATAGTACGCTGGATTTTCTGACCGAAGCCGATCGCAAAGTATTAACTCCTTTTGTCTCGGATAAGCCGATTCGGTTTAAACTTCAGGGACAAATCTGGACTCGTGAATAATAAAAAAGCCCCAAGCATTTGCTCGGAGCTTTTTTATTAGGTTTGCTTTTTAAGCTTATTTTTTTCCTTCCATGCGTTTTGCATAGCGATTCATAAATTTATCAACACGTCCTGCAGTATCAACCAATTTAGATTTACCTGTGTAAAAAGGGTGTGATGAACTGGAGATTTCCATTTTAACCACAGGATAAGTTACACCATCAATATCGACAGTTTCTTTTGTGTTTACGGTTGAACGTGAAATAAAGGTGTCGCCGTTGGACATATCTTTAAATGCTACCGGACGATAATTTTCTGGATGGATTCCGCTTTTCATATCTGTATGTTTTTAATTATTTTTCTTACTCTTTGATTGGGCTTGCAAAAGTACTAATTTCCATTTAATTATCAAACAAATTCTTTGATTTTTATTTTTTATCTGGGAAAGGATTCTTTTAAAAGGAATAAAGTTGTTGCAAATTTCTCATTATTAATTATATATGTATGGCTATTGCCTGAATTTATTTTGATCCCAGGTATAAAAATAACATTCCGATGATTACTCCAATCAAATCGATCACCTTTAGCTTTATATTCTTGTCGTGCAAAACAAAGGCTCCATAAAAAAACGGGACAATCACACCCGAACGGCGAATGGTTGAAACTACTGATATCATTGAGCCAGGCATTGTCAGTGCATAGAAGTATACGAAATCAGCGGTTACTAAAAATAGTGCAATGAAAGCAATAGCCCACTTAAATTTAAATGGGGTGGTTTTTTTTCGCGTTGGAGCCCATAAAAACAGGGTGATAATTCCCATAATGATTGCCTGGTAAAAAGTGTAATACACTTGTACCGACATAGCATCGTATTGATTCATTAAGTATTTGTCATATAATCCACTTAATGCACCGGTTATGGTCGCCAGAACAATAAACCAGAACCATTTATTGGATTTTAGCGAAAGGCCTTCTTTTTTTCCTGTAACAGAAAACATATAAAATGAAATGAGTGTAATTCCTACACCAATAGTTTGATAAACATTCAACTTTTCTCCGAAAATAAGCATAGCTCCTACCACAGTCCAAACCGGTTGAGTGGCTTTAATAGGGGAAGCTAACGAAAGTGGCAGATGTTTCAGAGCAAAATAGGCAAAAAGCCACGATGTTAATACAATGACAGCTTTTATGACAAATAACAGATGTGCGTGCAGATCGACTTGTGGAACAAAAAACAGCGAACCTTTGAGTAAATCGGGATAAAAATTGGAAATAAATAAGAATGGAGCAAGCAGTAAGCAAGAGAATAAAATAGAAACTAAAATTACAGGGATAACAGCATTCTCTTCTAGTGAAACTTTTTTAAAAACTTCGTACGATCCTAATAAAATGGCAGATATAAGAGCAAGTAATAACCACATGAGATTAATTTATTGATTTGAGATTGAGAAAACGTTATTTTTATAGAAAAAGGTTTTCCGGATATTGAATGTCGACCAGGTACAATCCATGAGCAGGAACCGAAACGCCTGCTTTGCATCGATTTTTAGCTTCAATAACTGTCCTGAATTCTTCCACTGACATTTTGTTACGCCCGACTTCGAATAGTGTGCCAACAATGGCACGTACCATATTTCGTAAGAAGCGGTCGGCCTGAATGCTAAAAACCCATTCTTCATCCTGTTGCGTCCATTCTGCGTGTGAAATAGCGCAATTGTTTGTTTTTACATCGGTGTGCAATTTACTGAAGCTTGTAAAATCACGATATTCTAGTAATGTTTTTGCAGCTATATTCATCGCCTCGAAGTTCAGGTTCTGGCTTCCGCGTGCAGCTGATTCGTTTTTAAAAACATTTTTTCGAGTAACCACATGGTATTCGTATTGACGTGAAATTGCGTCAAAGCGGGCATGTGCATTAGTTTTTACTTCTGCAATTTTGAAAACCGCAATATCATTGGGCAAAAAACTATTCAGTTTTGCTACTAAATCTAAGCTTACAGGTAAATCTGTTTCTAGATCAAAATGTGCAACCATTAACTTGGCATGTACACCGGTATCGGTTCTTCCAGCTCCTGTAATTTCGAGGGTTGTACGCAAAATAGTACACAAAGCTTGTGTCAGGACTTCTTGTACTGATATACCGTTTGGTTGAATCTGCCAGCCGTGATAGGCTGTGCCCTTATATGAAAAGTAAATAAAGAATCGTTTTTTCACGCTGCAAAGATACGGGTTTATTGCCGGTTGGCAATTGAAATAAGTCACTCCAGTCTATAAGTCACTGTAATTGAAAGACTATTTTCTGTTCGAAGAGTGATTTAAGAGAATATCTTTTCGATCTTCTCTGCATAATATTCTTCAATAACATTTCGTTTGATTTTGAGAGTGGGAGAAAGAAATCCTCCCGGCTGTGTCCATTCATCTGGAACGAGCTGGTAGCGTTTTATTTGTTCAAAATCGCCAAAAAGATGATTGTAGTGGTTTACTTCTTCCTGAAATCGCTTTAATACTGTCGGGTGTTCAATCATTTCGGCATTGCTACTGTATTTGATTTTATGTTTTAAACACCAGGATTTCAGGTATACAAAATCGGGAGACAGAAGTGCGGCTGCAAATTTTTTATTTTCGCCCAGAACAATCATGTTTTCGATAAAAGGCGATTCTGTGAATTTCGATTCGATAGCCTGCGGGTTCACGTATTTTCCAAACGATGTTTTGAAAATGCTTTTTAGCCGACCGGTAATGGTCAGTTGTCCCTCTGAACTGAATTCTCCGGTGTCACCCGTGTGAAACCATCCATCGGCATCAATAACCTGTGCTGTAAGTTCCGGGTCTTTGTAGTACCCCAACATGACATTGTGCCCCCGGCAAATAATCTCCTTGCGATCACTCAGTTTTACTTCTACACCCGGTAGCGGCAATCCTACAGTTCCAAATTTTCGTCCGTTTTTTCCGCGTTGGCTTACTGCAATTACGGGTGAAGTCTCACTTAATCCGTAACCTTCAAATACCGGCATGCCGATAGCAGAGAAAAAAGAGGCAATGTGAGGCTGAATGGCTGAACCACCCGAAACAACGATATCAAAGTTACCACCTATAGCGGCTCTCCATTTTGAATAAATCAGTTTCTCGGCAAGCTTAAATCGTAAATTGTACCAGGTACTCCTACCCTCCAACTGATAATGGGTGGCTAAATTGAATGCCCAATAATAAAGCATCTTACTTACTAACGGAAGTTTTTTGCCCGACAAGTATAGTTTATCATAGATTTTTTCCAATAGTCGGGGAACGCATGACATCATGGTCGGATTTATTTCCTTGATGTTTTCGGCAATGGTACCTAAGCTTTCGGCATAATACACAGACATGCCCAGATATTGATATAAATATACTAACATCCGTTCGTAGGCATGGCATAAAGGTAAGAAGCTTAAAGCAATGTTGCTCCAGTTGGCTGGGATTGATTTGAGATTCTTGATCTGGTTCACAATATTGCTGTGCGAGAGCATAACGCCTTTGGGAACACCGGTAGTGCCTGAGGTGTATATGATTGTAGCTAGATAAGTTTCTTTGATCTTTGATTTGATATCTGTAAGCTTATCCGGTTGCGGATGGTCTTTGCCCAATGAAATGAGCTGATCGAGGTATCTGTATTCACTTTTTTGATCTACGAATGTAAATATCTCTTTGAGTGTTTTTATCTCGGGTAGAATTGGCTGAAGTTTATTTCGAAGCTCTTTTCCTTCAATAAAAATAATTTTCATCTCGGCATGATTTAAGATATGTCTGTAATCATCCTGGCTGATAGTAGGATAAATGGGGATTGAGATAGCTCCTATTTGCATGGTTGCAAAGTCGAGCATATTCCATTCCGGTCTGTTACCGCTCACGATTCCTATTTTATCTCCGGGTTTAATTCCCAGTTCTAATAAACCGTAACTTATGTTGTTTGTTAATTCTAGATACTCTTGAATGCTGAATTTTTTCCAGGCGCCATCGCGTTTGCAAACCAAAGCCGCATGTTGATCCGGATATTTTTCTACGTAATTACCCAACAGATCAAATAATCTGGTAACTTCCATCTGATGTCTATTTAAAAGTTATTTCTTGAAATGCGATTTAGAGAGTCGATGAGATTACTGAAAAACGACAGTTCTGTTTTTGTAAGCCAGAATTTTACGATCGATGTGTTTTTCTACGGCATGTGAAAGTACGATTTTCTCTAAGTCACGTCCTTTTTTTATAAGTTCGTTAACGGTGTCTTTGTGTGATATGTGGGTTACGTCCTGTGCAATAATAGGTCCGGCATCTAAATCGCTGGTTACATAATGACTTGTTGCTCCTATAACCTTTACTCCGCGTTCATGAGCTGCGTGATAGGGTTTGGCTCCGGCGAATGCAGGTAGAAATGAATGATGAATATTAATGATCTTATTAGGATATTGGTCTATGAAATCAGCTGAAAGAACCTGCATATATCGGGCTAATACACAAAATGTGATTTTGTGCTTTTTCAATAACTCCAGCTGTTTGGCTTCCTGTTCAGCTTTATTTTCTTTTGTTATAGAAAAAACATGATATTCAATTCCAAAGCGCTTTGCTACAACCTCCATGTCGGGATGATTGCTGATGATAAGGGGAATTTCAACTTGCCATTCGCCGGCGGCATAACGTGCCAGCAGATCGTACAGGCAGTGTGACATTTTAGATACGAAGATAGCCATACGTGGTTTGGTATCGGCAAAATAAAGCCGAAAGTTCATATTATATCGAACAGCGATCAATGTTTCAAAATATTCTTCAATTTTGTCTTTCGGGATTTGAAAAGTATCAAGATCCCATTCTACGCGCATGAAAAAAACTTTTTCTTCGCGATTTACATATTGGTCTAAATAGAGGATGTTTCCTTTGTGTTGGTTAATAAATTCGGTGACAACAGCTAAAATACCCGGTTTGTCAGGACAATGCATTAATAGCACTGCCGTATTCTCATTTCCTTTCATTAAATTTCAAATTTTCTATAAACAGATTGCAAAGATAACATTTTAATCGGAGACCTGGATTTTAATCTACAAATTGTATTTTAAAGCTTGTTTTTTCGAGATTTGTAGTTGCTTGAATTCCTCTTTTTGACCTTGAATCCGGCTACTAATTTTCATGAAAATTGAAAATATTTTCCTGTAGCTATTGTAGAAATGAAAAATTGCCGTATCTTTGCACCGCATTAGAAAACAATGCCCAACAATAAATTTGGTTCGGTAGTTCAGTTGGTTAGAATGCCGCCCTGTCACGGCGGAGGTCGCGGGTTCGAGTCCCGTCCGTACCGCAAAAAAGCAATTCAGAAATGAGTTGCTTTTTTCGTTTTTAGCCCATATTAAAAAAAGATGTGAACTGCTATGATTGGAGCTGTCTCATTGAACGAAATAAAAATAAGGGGCGCTTTCAAACGAAAGCACCCCTTACGGCAAAGAATAATACTAATTACTTGTTTTCGGCAATAAATGTCTCTTTTTCGCGATTGATCGTTACATTCAGTGCGGTTAAGTACTTTCTGTACTGTGAATCACTCAAAATTGATTTTGCATTACCCAAATTAAACCTTAATGCTTTTTCAGCTGCAATGTCATTGTCGGCTT
>JAATGT010000204.1 GCA_015654525.1 Bacteroidales bacterium | reverse complement strand
TTGCTCTTTTTCTTCTTCGCCCAATTCATTTCTGAATTTATACTCAAAAGTGTTTTTACGTGTACCCCGTCCTTTTATCTGTACAAAATCAGCCGGACTAAAGATCGGACGCATCATACAGAGATTCAGCAAGTCGGTACAGTCGTATCCGGTAGTCATCATACCTACGGTTATGCACACTCTTGTCTTGCTCGATTTATATCCTTCGAGCCAGGTGGTTTTTCCGTTCAGATTATTGTTGCTGAAATTGATGGTCATTTGTTGCGCATCTGCCACCTGCGAAGTCACCTGAACCGCAAAATCGGAATTGTATTTTCCGGGAAAGAGTTGTTCCGCCATATCGTTCAGGATTTCTGCCAATTTGCGCGCATGATTTTGACTGACAGCAAACACTAGTGTTTTACCTATTTCCTGTGTTATCGGATCGCGTAAGGCATTCTCTAAAAAAGTCTGACAGAATATCTGATTCGTATTTTCTGAAAAGAGTTTCTTTTCAAAATCTCTGGACACAAAAGTCTCGGTTTCTTCGCCTTCCTCCGTATTGGTCATCACCGAATAACCATTATCTGAAAGCAACTGGGTGGTAATTTCGGTACGTGCATCCAGCACCCACGGATTTACGAGATAACCTTCCTTTACTCCATCGAGTAATGAATAGCGAAAGGTGGGCTCTCCATTTTCGCAGCCAAAAGTAATATAGGTATCGCGTAACATGCGCCGCTCCACTTCGCGTGGATCATTCTCTTTTACCCTATCCCGGTTCACCCCTTTCAGATAATCTTTCGGTGTGGCGGTTAAGCCCAACTTATAACCATGAAAATATTCAAAAACAGCGCGTGCATTGCCCGAGATAGAGCGGTGCGATTCGTCGGATATAATTAAATCGAAATCGGTTGGTGAGAATTCATAGCGGTACTTATCGTTGTACATTAGCGACTGAATGGTAGTAACCACTATATCTGCTTTTTTCCAATCGCTTTTATTCTCTTTATAAATGTAGGTGCTGTAATCCGGTTTCAGATAATTGGTAAATGCTTTCCATGCTTGATCTTCCAGTTCCAGTCTGTCCACTAAAAACAGAACCCGTCGGGCATTTTCTGTTCTGAGAAATAAGCGTATGACCGTTGCAGCAGCTAATGTTTTTCCGGTTCCGGTTGCCATTTCAAATAAGAAACGGTCTTTCCCTTTACCAACAGCATCTTGCAAACAATCAATAGCTTTCAACTGGTAGGGTCTCAAAAAACGCAGCCCATTTTCCCAGATAAAGTCTTTGCTGTTTTCTATACTTCCATTCCAACCGGGACGAACTGCATAATCAGGCATCTGAACTGCTACGATATAATCTCTGGCTACCGGCTCATTTGCCAATGCTTCACGATCAGGATTCCAGGCTTTAATTGCTCCAATTTCAAAAGCAGACGGAAATTTATAAATAGGTTTGGGATTCCCTTTCTTTAGGTTCCACAGATAATGGACAAGTCCATTGGAAAGTATGATAAATTGAGCGCCAACTGTATTGGCGTATTTTCGGGCTTGTTCTTTAGCTACAAGGGGGTGAAGACTTTCTTTCTTAGCTTCAAGCACACATACAGGTTTATTGTTGCTATCTACCAACAAAAAATCCAACGAACCGGCTGTCGTTTTTTCAAAATCATTGCCCCACGCGTCCACTTCTTTATGAGTGATCTTTACATGATTTTCGAGCAGGATGTTAGCTTTGCCTTTGTCGTTGTCAAAGAATCGCCAACCTGCTTCTTCCAGCAATTGGTTTATTTTTATCCGTGCATGTGCTTCGTTCTGTGGCATTCAGTATGATTGTTTTTCAAATAAGCGGATTGAACTTCTTTAATTGACCTACTAAAAAGATATAATTTTTTTTTCAGCCCCAAATTTACATATTTCCCTTCACATTCCTCGTTTTTTCATTAACTATTTTTATCCCAAATTCGAAAAACATGCTTTACAGCATAAATATCCACAGTTACAACCCCCATTTTCCACATCCTTCTCCCCTTCCCCACCTTATCACCTGGAAACTATAGAGCTACCTCCAAAAAATAAATGCATTTTTTCTTGAAAAAATTTGCATAATTCCATTTATACTTTTATTTTTGTATTGCGAATTTAGAAATAAGTAGTTTATCGATAGTAAATCATAGCAAGTTGTTTCAGAATGCTAACAGACATACGGCATTTCCCGCAAGAAAACACAGGTTGGTTTCCATATCGGTCCGGGAAAAACGAATCTAAAAACAGAGACGGGAGAAACATCCCCGCTGTATGTCGCATCATACGGGAAGTATATCAGCGGATATTCAGACCAAAATAAATAACCGAAAAAATAGTTGTAGCCCTACTTAGCAGGAATACATTGATAATAAGCAAAGTATTCATTGCAAACAAGGTAGTACAAGCCGGATTTAAGAATATCCTATAAATATTCTAAGAGTTACAATATATATTGTAATACCTTCAAGCTACATTCTAGGAGTTAGAATATACATTGTAAGATCTTCAAGCTACATTGTAGGACTTAGAATATACATTGTAAGACCTTCAAGCTACATTGTAGGAGTTAGAATATATATTGTAGGACCTTCAAGCTACATTGTAAGACTTAGAATATACATTGTAAGACCTTCAAGCTACATTGTAGGAGTTAGAATATACATTGTAAGACCTTCAAGCTACATTGTAGGAGTTAGAATATATATTGTAGAACCTTCAAGCTACATTGTAAGACTTAGAATATATATTGTAGGAACTAAAATATTTATCCGAAACATCGGAGTATACAGACGGAAGATCCCTTTATATACCCGATAAACAAGATTGTAACAGGCAAAAGTTCGCTTGTTGCTGTTGAGAAGATAGATCGTTCACCCGAATGGAAAGAACGAAATTTGAAATGATTCGCACAAATCGATAGGCAGCTCCGGCACAGGGCAGCTTTACCGGTTAGCATAAAAACAATCATTTCATGTCATTTAACCTGATACTTTATAAAATTAAATTACACCTGAATACTAATCTTTTATCTGTAATCTGCCATGCTTATAGTTAACCGTATGCAAGGCCTTCTCAACAGGCCGTTTACTATGCCAGCCCGTCAAATAATAGGGCGTTACTACATACTGACTTTAACCCTGCTCCTACCGTTTTTCTTATATATTCAGCAACCATACGGCATCAACACCTGGCATCATACCGAAAAACTGCTTCCACTTATGGGTCTTGCTGTGATTTTTCTTGTCAGCTACTTCGTTACCTTCGACTCACTCCCCGTCCACTTTACAAACTATTTTACGCCAATAAACTGGACCATAGGACGTGACATACAAACATTTCTGATATTTATCATCGTCCTCGGACTGTTCAACTGGCTGTATACCGCATTTACGCTGGAAGAGGTTGATCAGGACGCTCGCTCCTGGCTGCGTGTCGAATTTGAAACATTTACCTATGCCCTGCTTCCCAAAGCCCTTTCGGCAGCCATCATGTGGAGTGTTCATCTATTTGAAAACAAAACCCCCGAAGAAAAAACAGAGACCGAAACAGCAATTAGCGAAATTCAGACTAACGAACCTGAACTGGAATTAACGACTGCAGTGAGCCCTCCGGAGGAGGAAACAGTCCTGCCGGAAATTGAAACGGTTGACGATGAACCGGAAAAAGCCCCCGTAGAAGTATTGCCCAATGCGTTGAAAAATATAAATCCGGAGCTAATTATATATATCAAATCAGAAAGAAACAATAGCCGCATCCACCTACTGATAAATGGTAAAAACATTGAACAGATCGTCAGATTTCCCCTGGTCGGGTTTGAAAAACACCTTGCCGGCACGTCCAATTTAGTTCGTTGCAGCAAATCACACATAGTCAATACCCGGTATATCGATCAGCATCAAAGTCGCAAGATGAAAAAATGGCTGAAACTACTACACTGCGACGAATTAATACCGGTGTCAACCACTTTTGTCAACCTGCCCCTGCAAGCCTGGAAGGAAGAGTAAGGGCCTGAATGGCATTTATTGATGCAAATAAAACAATATACCAATTTGCTCATTTACCTTTCACGCACCTATACATTATATATAACTGCAAAAAAACAGGACGCTCCTACAGAGCTTAAGGAATGGGGAATCTGCATATACTACAAACAGAATGCTCCTACGGAGCTAAAGCTAATCTGGCAATTCCGGCAGAACGAACTCTCAACAACACAAAACCAACAAAGCTCCGGAGGAGCATCCCGTTTGTAGATCCAACCAACACGAAAACAAGAAGCTCCGGTAGGAGCGACCTGTTACAAAAGCACACCAACAAAACAAAATCCACACATCGACGTAAAACAACATACCAATTTGCACATTTGCCATCCACGCGCTTATACATTATATATACAACAGGAAAAAATACGAAATACTTTCATACACTTCAAAAGATATTACAAAATTATGACTTTCTAAAGATTAAAAGCCGATCAGCCATTTTCTATGAAAAAAGTTTCCATTATTCAGCCCTACCCCATCATATACAAATGAGTTAGAGCCAAAACAACCTACACAACCCAGGCGGGTAAATCTTCGTTCCACAGTAGGACAAAACAAACAATTTGAAGAAAAATCAAAGATTTAACTCAAAAAGTGCCGTTTTTATGTTTTAAAACATATATCTTTGTATCGTCAAT
>JAATGT010000160.1 GCA_015654525.1 Bacteroidales bacterium | reverse complement strand
ATATATACTACTTATTTATAAGCAATAATTTATTTATTAGTAATATAATATCGATAATACATAAATTTACGGATGTGATATTACGTATGTAATATATTCCATTTGTGATCGATTTGCTTATGTAAAGTATTTCACATATCTTTGTGAAGCAATTAGAAATGGAATATTCACATAAATATCATATATTATGGATGAAAAAGAAAGGATTGAAAAGATAATGCTGCTAGAAGAAATGAATTCGGCTGTATTTGCTGCCGAAATAGGCATTCAAGGTTCTACTCTATCTCATATTTTAAATGGTAGAAATAATCCAAGTTTAGATGTATTAAAAAAAATACTGAATAGATTCCGTACAGTGAGCTCAGATTGGCTTATTTTGGGCGTTGGGTCAATGTATCGCACAGAAAAGCAATCTCAGGCCCCTACTTTATTTGATTCTATAGATGAAAATGTCTCAAAATCAAATATTTTAAGCCCAATTTTAGAAGATAAAAATGTATCTACTTCATCCTCCATTCAGCAAAAAGTAGCATCAAATTCTGAAATTCATCCACCGATTGTTTCAGAACCGGTTATTTCTGCTTCTATACCCCATATTGAAATCACTCAAAGGTCGGTGAGGAAAATTATAGTGTATTATACTGATAATACGTTTCAAGAATTTGAATCGCATTAATATAATGTTTGGTTTAAAATATTTAAGTCTTTCTGCGCGTTTTTAGTCTTATCAATCCGATATAATTATGTAATTTTGCATCACATAGTATTTGTTTTTCCTCACTCGTATTAGTTTTATATAGATTCTGATACATAACATATTATAATGATGAAGAAATATATGCTTGATTTGTTCATAAAAGAAAACAAGCAACTAAGTGATCAATATTCACTTCTTATTCTGACTTCACCTGTTAAACTACCCGAAATTTTACCTGGTCAATTTGCCGAAGTGCGTGTAGATAATTCTCCCACTACTTTTTTACGACGTCCCATTTCTATTAATTATGTTGATTATACAACCAATGAGCTTTGGTTGTTGATTCAAAAAGTTGGAGATGGAACTCGTAAGTTGTGTGAACTTAAGACCGGAGACGTTTGTAATCTTGTTTTTCCACTTGGAAATAGCTTCACATTACCTGCTGACAAGAATTCACAAATGCTTTTAGTTGGTGGTGGCGTGGGTATTGCTCCGCTATTGTTTTGGGGTTCTTACTTGAATGAACGTGGATATGTATGTAACTTTTTGCTTGGAGGACGATCGAAAGCTAACTTATTACAAATTTCAGAATTTGAACGATTCGGAAATGTTTTTACCACAACAGAGGATGGTTCATCTGGTGAACGCGGGTTTGTAACTCAGCATTCGTGTTTAAGCAGCTCAAATTTCGATTATATTTATACTTGTGGCCCAACGCCTATGATGAAAGCTGTAGCTGCTTACGCCGCTCAGATCAAAGCTAATTGTGAAGTCTCGTTAGAGAATACTATGGCTTGCGGAATTGGAGCCTGTTTGTGTTGTGTTGCTGATACTACGGAAGGGCATTTATGTGTGTGTACGGAAGGCCCTGTTTTTAATATTACAAAGTTGAAATGGCAAATTTAAATATCAATATTGGTAAATTACAATTAAAAAATCCAGTGATGACAGCGTCAGGAACTTTTGGCTATGGGCCAGAGTTCTCTGATTTTATGGATCTGTCGCGAATTGGTGGTATATTTGTGAAGGGTACTACGCTTCGCGAGCGTCAAGGTAATCCTTATCCACGTATGGCAGAGACTTCATCGGGTATGCTAAATGCTGTAGGCCTGCAGAATAAGGGTACAGAGTACTTTATAAATCATATTTATCCAAATGTAAAGACCATTGATACAAATATACTTGTGAATTTATCAGGTTCAACTATTGAAGATTACGTAGAAGCTGCTCAAATGCTTAATGAACTTGAAAAAATACCGGGAATTGAATTGAATATTTCGTGCCCTAATGTAAAAGAAGGAGGAATGGCTTTTGGAACTAGTTGTTCATCTGCTGCTAAAGTAGTTAAGGCTGTGCGAACGGTCTACAAAAAAGAACTTATAGTTAAGCTTTCGCCGAATGTTACAGATATTTCAGAGATTGCGCTTGCTGTTGAGGCTGAAGGCGCAGACTCAGTATCTTTAATTAATACTTTGTTGGGAATGGCTATTGATTCGGAAAAGCGAAAACCAATTTTATCAACTGTTACCGGTGGTCTTTCCGGACCGGCAGTTAAACCTATTGCTTTACGTATGGTTTGGCAAGTTGCCCGGGCTGTAAAGATTCCTGTAATAGGTTTAGGGGGTATTATGAATGCAGCCGATGCTATTGAATTTATTTTAGCTGGTGCTTCGGCAATACAGATCGGAACGGCTAATTTCATTGATCCAACAGTTTCTATTAAAGTTATTGATGGGATTGATAATTATTTAGATCGTCATGGATTTCAATCCGTTAGTGATATTATTGGTACACTGGAAATTTGATTTTGAAAGGTTTCAATATCCTTTTTGGATGGAATTTTTTTGTATTAAAAACGGGTGTTTTTCGTTGTAAGGCTTTGATAGTGAAACGCATAAAGGTTAGTCAATGATAACTAATTCGATAATTTTATTAAATGGAGATCTAATTTGTAGATTTTGTGGTAAGCAATTGGATAAAAATAAAGGATACTTTCAATGAGAAAGTACCCTTTATAGGCAAAGAATAATACTAAATTACTTGTTTTCTGCAATAAATGTCTCTTTTTCGCGATTGATCGTTACATT
>JAATGT010000338.1 GCA_015654525.1 Bacteroidales bacterium | reverse complement strand
GGTCTCAATCGGATTGCTGGGAATTTATGTGGCTCACAAAGTACACAATCCTCCGGTGGTCATTACCATGCCGGCCTGTATTACCATGATTCCCGGTTTGTACGCCTATCGTTCCATGTTGGCCGGCATTAAGCTAAGCGACCAGACTATATTAGATAAAGATCCGAATATCATTCCTACCATAGCCCATAATGCTGTGCTTACTTTTTCATTGTTGTTTACGCTGGCTGTGGGTATTTCTATCAGTGCATTGCTGTTTCGCAACAAGAATATAGGAATACGATTCGATAAGAATCGGTCACGGTCGAAAGGCAAATAACCCATTCAACCTAAACTACTTTAGTTGAAATTTTTCATTTAGTTATTTCTTCGAAATGTGTTTGTGCCCAATTAATCATCAATTGCACTGAAGGTATAAGTTCTTTCCCCATTTCGGTTAATGAATATTCGACTTTGGGAGGTATTTCGGCATACATCTTTCTGGTCAGCAGGTGATCTTCTTCCAATCGTTTCAATGTGCTTGAAAGCATCTTTTGCGATATGTCCGGTATTGCATTCATCAACTCTTTGTATCGCAAAGTTCCATTTGCCTCCAGGGTGCAAAGTATAAGTAACGACCATTTATCACTGATTCTGCTTAAGACATTCCGGATAGGACAGGTTGGATAATTCAAATCTAATTTTTTCATAATGCTGTTTTATTCGGGGCAAAACTACAAAAAAATATCTATCGGAGAGTAACTCTTTGATTAAATCCCCCCTATATAAAAATATTTCAAAAAAGTTTTATTTACAATTAATTGCAAATCAACAATTCTAACCTATAAGGTGCGTAAATACCCTTATTGCCTATTATAATCAATCATCCTAATTTTGCAGCGTATTAATTCTAAAACATAAATGTTATGGGTAAATTAAATCTTTTAAATGGCTGGGCAGGTATTGATAATTACTTCTCACGCCGTAGCGCACAGAGTTATTTAAACTCAACTCAAATGGTAATGGCAACCTCAGGTGGCAGTTCATCTTGTGGTTCGGGCGATGCCAAACCACAGCCTTCGGCATGTGGTGCCGGTGATGACAATCAACCGAAACCTTCGGCTTGCGGCTCATCTTGTGGGGCTGGAGATGGCAAGTAAATGCAATGTGTCCCGACCTGTATAACTAAATTATACGGTCGGGACTTTTTTCTAAACGGAAATATCTTCTTCTTGCAAAGCTGGAGGTGAGGTAATGAATTCAAATTTTAAAGTAAGTCAGGTCTAGGACATAAATTACACATCCGAAACCATTTCAATATTAATATAAAAAAAAGAATGAAAAAAGCAATATTAATTGGTCTACTAATCGTAGCTGGATCTAGTATATGTTCAGCTCAACAATCAAATAAAGAAAAGCAAAAGTCCGAAGTAAAGATTGAAAAACTTACTGAAACGTCGTCTAGCTGGGATGGAACTGCCTTGCCCGAATATCCAAAAGGCAAACCGTTGATAACAATTCTTCGTTATACATTTCCCACACATGTACAATTAGACCAGCATTATCATTCTGTAATCAATTGTGCAGTAGTATTAAAAGGAGAATTGACTATAGTAACAGAAAACGGACAGGAAAAAACATTTCGGGCAGGAGAAGCACTTGTAGAGATGATAGGTACTTTCCATCATGGAGAAAACAGAGGTAATGTACCCGTTGAAGTTCTTGTATTTTATGCTGGAAAAGAAGGAATTCCTTTATCTGAAACAACGAAATAATATCACAATGGAATACTTTGCATTTCAATGGCACATTACCGATAGCTGCGACCAACGTTGTCAGCACTGCTATATATTTTCGGAAAATCAGCATATCAAACTAAAGGAAATGTCGTGGACCGAGATAGAGTCTGTGCTTGCAAACTGCCTTGATATGTGTGAAAAAACGAACCGTTTGCCGTACTTTTATATTACGGGTGGCGACCCTATCCTTCATAGCCGGTTTTGGGATATTATGGAGCTGTTTAAAGCACAAAACATTCCGTTTACGATTCTGGGTAATCCTTTTCATTTGACCGACGAGGTTTGCCGCCGACTGAAAGATTGCGGCTGCGAAAGATACCAGTTATCTATAGACGGACTGCGTGAAACGCACGATGCCATTAGGAAAAAAGGGTCGTTTGACAATACACTCGAAAAAATTCAGGTGCTGCGTAATGCCGGCATTCGTTGCGCTATCATGACTACCGTTTCAGGCACAAATGTAAATGAGATACCGGGGATAATAGATTTAGTGGTTGAACATAAAGCCGATGTTTTTGCTTTTGCCAGATACTGTCCAACGAGCACTGAAAAGAGTGCACACCTGACACCTCAACAATACCGGGATTTGTTGGAGATATGTTGGAACAAATTTGAAAGCTACAAAGACAGTGGAACCAGCTTTAATCTAAAAGACCACTTATGGACCTTGTTTTTGTATGAAAAAGGACTTTTTGAGATTCCTGAAAATCTGGAACCCGATCTGATTTACGAAGGATGTAACTGTGCCAACTGTCATCTTACCATTTTGCCGAAGGGCGATGTGTATGCTTGCCGAAGGTTTGAAAGCAATGTTGGCAATGTGTTCGACAAAAAGTTGTTTGATATTTTTACCAGCGAAAAGATGGATGCTTACCGCGATTACTCAAAATTTGAGAAATGCTCAAAGTGTGAGTTGAAGCAGTTTTGCCGCGGTTGCCCGGCTGTAACCTATGGTTATACCAATAACTTTTACGGTGCCGATCCTCAGTGCTGGAAACAAATAGAGAATTAAAAAATGAAAGCAGTAGTACTTACACAAACAGGAGCGCCGGACGTTTTACAAATGATCGATGTGCCGGTCCCCAACGTAAAACGGGGCTGGGTACTTATTCAGGTGAAAGCCTTCGGGCTGAATCGTTCCGAGTTAATGATGCGGCAATATGAAGGCAATGCACCTTACATTCACTTACCCCGAATCCTGGGAATAGAGTGTGTGGGAATGGTTGCCGATGCCTCGGATACACATTTTGCGAAAGGACAAAAGGTGGTAGCACTCATGGGTGGTATGGGACGATCGTTCGATGGCAGTTATGCCGAATATACATTAGTTCCCGCAAAACATGTATTCGCAGTTGATGCCGATATGAGTTGGGAACAACTTGCAGCCATCCCCGAAACCTTTTTCACGGCCTACGGTTCTCTTTTCGACAGTTTGCAACTACGACCTGATGATGTTTTACTTATTCGCGGAGGTAGCAGTTCAGCAGGTTTAGCTGCCATACAGCTGGCTAAAAGTATAGGAACACAAGTGCTGGCCAGCACCCGAAAGGAAGAAAAACGACAACTACTGATGAATACCGGAGCCAACGATGTGCTGATTGAAAACGGAACATTGGGAAGTCAACTAAAAGCACTTTATCCACAAGGAGTAACTAAAATATTAGAGTTAATTGGGGCGGCAACACTAATAGAGTCAATGAATTTATTGAACAAGCATGGTATTGTTTGCGTTACCGGAATTTTGGGAAAGAAAGCTACAATGGACAATTTTTATCCCATTAAGGATATTCCGTCGGGTGTTTATCTTACCGGATTTGTAAGTAACTCCCCGAGTAAGGAGTTGATTGACGCTTTATTTTCTCACATTAAACAACACGCTATACAACCCGTTATTGCTAAGATATTTTCTCTGGATCAATTGGCAGATGCCCACAGTATGATGGAAAGTAACGAAGCAAATGGTAAAATAGTGATTGTAAATAATAAACTATAATACATCTATTTATCAACTAAAAAGAATAAAATTATGCCACATGTAACAATTAAATTGTACCCAACAGGGTCAGAGGAAATCAAAACTAAGTTAGCCGAAGAGATTACCAAGGTAATCATGAACGTGGTTAACAAACCCGAAGCCGCCATTTCTGTTGCCATAGAGGAAGTAGCAGAAAGTGACTGGATGGAACAGGTCTATGACAAGGATATCAAACCCAACATGGATAAACTTTATAAAAAACCCGGTTATTAATCAGGTTCAGTTTCCGGTCAACTCTGTTAACCGGAAACTGAATTTTAGCGACTGAGTTTCTGAAGAACTAACGCCCACCAATATTTCAATATACTCATTTAATTACGTTTTAATATTGTGAGAAAATATGTATTATTACTGACTATAATTGTTTGCTGCATGATGGTAAAAGGTCAAAATAACAATTCGTTGATTGTGGAAAAGCTATTGGATACAGATACAACCAGCCTGGGACAAAATATTGTATATCCAAAATTCAATCATGCGGAAGTTACCGTGCAGAAAATCACTTTTCGTCCCGGCGCATCCACCGGATGGCACAAACACGAGATTCCGGTATTTTCGTATATATTGAAGGGAGAACTAACCGTTGAAACCGAGGATCATAAAATCCTGCTTTTTAAAGAAAACACCTCATTCTCCGAATCGATAAATATATTTCACAATGGAACAAACAGGGGTAAAACCGATCTGATTGTTATTGCGATATATCTGGGTGGAAAAGGCGAAAAACTGGCTATTCACAAATAAGAGGACGGTCTTCCGGAATAAAGAAATTATATAACATTTTTTCTTTCAGTCCAAGTCTCCACCACGCTCAGTACTTGCATCAGCCACCGATTGTAGCTTTGCAAGAGACTCCAGACGGAAGAAAGAAAATCGTTTGTTTAAATCGTTTGTTTGAAAGAACTTATCGTCACTTCTAATACCCGGGTGAGGAATGAGAATTTCGCCTTCATCATATCGAAAATATCTCCTGCTTCAATGTATTTTGCAGTACCTTCAATCACATAACCGGTTCCTTGATAATCCCTGTAACCGATCACCTCTTTAGTCCCCACAGCCAGTTTTACACGGTTATTTACATTCACATTTTTCTCTGTTTTGCGCATTCCGTAGGCAGGAATCAAAATACGTTCATCTTCGGTTACTACCAGATACGAGTTCCATGTATTGACTAAGTGTGGCTCTCCTTCGCCCCACGAAACAATACTTACTACACCCTCATGGTTTAATACATCATAGAATTTTTGCGGTAGTTGTTTGTCTGTTGAATTCATTTTTTGTTCTTTAAAATTAGTTTTAATCTCTTACATTAGCAGGCACAAAGATATGACCTTGCCGTCATTGAAATAATTAAACCTGTTTAAGAAACGAATGCGCTATATCTTTTTTCGCAATTCACTCAGATATTCGGGTGTTAGTCCAAGGTACGAAGCAAGCATATACTGTGGTACGCGTTGCAGAAATTGAGGGAATGAGGTACTGAAGTGTTTATACATTTCCTCTTTAGACAATTGGTAAATTAATTTTACCCGCAATTGTGAAGCAGCCAGAGCACGTTGCATCATAATACGAAAATAACGTTCCATTTGGGGCACTTCCGCAAATAATTGTTCTTGTCTTTGAAAGTCGATAGCCAGTACTATTGAGTTCTCGACAGCTTGAATAAAGTATTCGGAAGGTTGTTGCTTGGAGAAGCTGAAATAATCGGACAACCACCATGTTTCGAGTGCAAACTGCGTGGTTTGCTCCACCATTTTGTCATTGTTATAAAACATGCGTAAACACCCACTTTCTACAAAATAATTACATCTGCACACCTCACCTTCTTTTAAAAGGAACTCTTTCTTCTTTAATTCCAAAGGCTCCATATAAGACTCTATTATTCGTATGTCTTGCTCGTTTAGCTCTACGTATCGCTTGATATGAGAAATAAAACCAGGATAAACCTTCTGCATAAATATAAGTGTTCGGATTATTATTTTTCTGATAATGTAACTATAAAATTCGTCTTTGTCCGGGTTTAGAAATTTCTACACTCTGCATAGTTCAGAGTCTAGCGGCGCGAAGACCTGGACTAAAAATCCGGAAGTTTTCAACTTCTGCTATCAGAGGTTATAAACTGCTTTTATTTCCGGCAAAAGTTACAAACACTCTACAGACTCAAAACAGATCCAATGCGAAACAGATCCTCTTAATCACCATTTATTCTTATGTATAACTTCCTCCATTCTTTTTCGGGGTCTCTGTTTTGGACTTTCATCTGCATACCCTACAGTTATTACTCCAACTACATATTTATCATTGGGTATTTCTAATACGGGCCTTATTTCATTTTGTTTATACCACGCAATCCAACAGGTTCCTAAACCTTGACTTGTAGCTTCCAAAACTAAATGCTCAATAGCAATAGATGTATCCCGGATTATTTGCTTTAATTCAAATAAACCAGTACTTTCATCTAAATCTATCGCTTCATCAGTCTTTATTCTAACCCGGATATCTGCGACACAAACGATATATAAAGGTGCTTTTTTCATCCACTTCTGGTTGTGCGACACTTTTGCAATCTTTGATTTTAATTCTTTATCATCAACAATAATAAAATGCCACGGTTGCGTATTATCGCCGGATGGTGCTAATAAAGCACTTTTTATAAGTTCCTGTTGAATATCCTCGTTTACTTGAATGTCCTTATATCTCCTGATACTCCTTCTTATTTCAATTTCATTCATATTCAATACCTTTCATTTATGCTTCAGTCAACTATTTTATATATATCGTGATTTTTTTCATAAAAGTTTCTTTACATGAAATTCGTTTTTAATTTTATCAAATTCAGAAACTGATATTATTTCTTTATCTAACAACCACCTCATTGTATTTTTAAACTCATTTTCAGCAGTATAATCATCAAACCTAAAATACTTTTTTTTAAGGTAGTTTTTTGAGGTTGAAACAATAAGGTTTATAAATTCAATAACCTCCTGTTCACTAGGGTAGTTCCGATAGAAAACCAAATTTTGCTGACCTTTAAGAAAAATGTCATCCTGATGTTGTTTTAAACAATTTATGAGAGCAAATCCCCAACAAAAAATATATGAAATTACCAAGTTTACATTTGATATACTTTGTCCCGGAAATAAACGTAGAATTGTCATAAAGATTGGTGCTACAATACAAATAATAAATACTATTTTACCAACTAAAATATTGTCAGCTTCATAAAAAGTATCGAATCCAATAGTATCAATCTTTATTTCATATTTCTCAATTTTTCTTAGAGTTTTTGACTCTATAATAACTTTGTCTGGATAGAGATAAAATTTTCTAATATTAAAGCCTCTTTTCTGTATAAACTCCTTAATTATGTGGTCATTATTATTGTTTTTCCCGTCTTTCATTTTTCTGTAAAATTGTCTATCACCAGTTACCTGATTATTTATTGCATTTATCTATATTCAAACATTCTATTATACTATTCTTTTACGCCATACAAAGCTAAAAACATTTTCCAGAATTAACTCCATTCCGTTTAATTAATTTACGGGGTCAGCGGGGCATAAAGGCTGCGGGTTCGCTGGGAGGTCCCCAGCCCAGGGTATTTCCGCCGCTTATGCGGATATAGATAAGTAGCCCACGGATTTGGTCTTTGATTTCCATGTTTCGCAGCGATGCATGATCTATAACCGTTGTCCAGGGTCCGTCGATGCTGGTTGCTGTTTCCACTTTGTAGCGGTCGGCACCTTTCACCCGTTCTGCAAATACTTTGAAACTGCAAGGAGTACTCCCATCTTCTATTCGTTTAATAAGGGCTCTTGCGGGAATCTCGCGGATTGCAGGTTCGTCGTTATAGTCGAAGCCCGAAAGCAGGATGATTCCTTTATCGCCTTTAGCTATTTTGTTTACATAAACAATATAGTCCTTAAGCAACGAACACAGCACCACAGTCTGATCTATTATAGCCTGATTCTTTTGTTTGCTGCCATCTTTTGCATTCAGGCAGTCTTTCATCTTGTTCAGTTCTGCCAATAGCTTAGCTAAATCGGGGTCGGGATTAGTGAATATATCCTGATTAGTATTTAGAAAAGTATGTACCCTTTGGGCCAAGTAATAGAGCTTTTCGGTATCTCTTACTTTGCAATGCAACACTGCTGTGAACGATTTCATAAGACATTCATTTTAAATTTAGCGGTTATTCCGCTACAAAAATAAAAAGTTGTTTGGATTTTGAAAAACATTTGACCCAAAAAAACGTATCAAAGTGCACTTTGACACGTTTTTTCCTGTTTACTCCTACCCCATTCGGGTCAACATTTTATGATAAAGGCAATTTTGTGCTAAACATGGACACAAGAAAAAAAGAAATCCCTTCTTTTCCAAAATTGTTGGGCAAGGAAGAAATAAAAGCCGGCAACCAACAAAAATAAATGCCCACCAAAGAGGCAAACAAAGCCAAAAGATTCTGCTGAATGGGCAAAAGTTGTCGGAAATTGCCCATTCTTTTCTAAAACACCGCGGTGTAAAAAAATACACCGCGGTGTAAAAAGAAGAAGACGGCAATTGTTCCAAAGAAATGCCCTCGCATTTATAGAAAAAGCAGTCGCACCAATAATACACTGCGGTGTAAAAAGAAAACACCGCGGTGAAAAAAGAAAAAAAGGCAATTGTTCCTAAGAAATGCCTCCGCATTTATAGAAAAAGCCGTCGCACTAATAATACACCGCGGTGTGATAATAATACGCCGCGGTGTAAAAAGAAGAAAACGCCAACCGTTCCGAAGAAATGCCTCCGCATTTAAAATACACCGCGGTGAAAAAAGAGAAACACTGTAGTGTAAAGAAAAGAAAAAGGCAATAGTTTTGACGAAATGCAGGCGAGTTTAGACAAGTTCTTGCTTTTCTCTTCTTTATTGGCTAAAGAAATCATCTTTATAGTCAACTCTCTTATGTCAGGGCTCAGCTTACTTTAAATAGTCTTTATTCAAACTTCAGATAAAAGATACACAATTAGTTACAATAGCAAGTTGTTGACAAAAAATAAAGCCAGCCCTGGCATAATCAGTCATTCCGGTATTGAAGAGGTGAAATTCCTGTATAATGTTTAAAATATCGCCCGAAATGTGAGGGAGTCGCAAAATTTAATTCATAGCTTATTTGCTGAATATTCATATTGGTTGACTTTAGCAAGGCTTTGGCTTCTAGAATAGTATACTCATCTATCCAGTCTTTTGCATGTTTACCGGTTAACCTGAATATCAAAGTCGAAAAATACTTAGGAGTCAGACATACTTTGCCTGCATAGAATTTTATTGTTCTTTCTTTCTGGAAATTGGCTTCAATATCTTTCACAAACTTGCGGAAAATCTCTTCATTCGGGTTTACTGCATTCTTCTTGTAATTTTCGGTTTCTATCAATAATAAATTAGAAATCTCATAAAACATCATATTAAGAAAGCTGTGTGCAATCTGCTTACGGTATATATTATTTTTATTGCCCATTATGCCTTCAACATAATTGAATAAAAAAATAAAAAAATCCATTTTATCCGACGGCAAAGAATGGCTGGGATACTCTCTCAATATGTTTTGTACGTTAAAACTATGTTGGTCATTGTTGAAGTCAAAAAATCCCGGTTTTACACATATAATTTTAGCCTTGAAATCATCACTTATTTCCAACACCTGCGATATTTTATTGGGAAGTATGCTTATAAAATTATTTTTGCGGATTATGTAATTATCATAACCAATATTAAGGCTTAAAAAACCGTCTTCACAGATGATACCAATGGTAATGTCTAACCTTACAGGATAACTTGTTGCAACCAAAAGGTTGGAACCTTTTATATTTTTAGTATATCTATTAAAAATAAAAAAATTAT
>JAATGT010000273.1 GCA_015654525.1 Bacteroidales bacterium | reverse complement strand
CCCATTATTTCTATGTGTGCTATGTGATAGAAACATATCATTAAATATTGGAAACTACTTATATATTGTTATTTGAATAAAGAAACGTCTAAACCTGTTTCGTTTTCGCATAGCACTCCCTACATATCGGTTCGTATTCAGTCATTTCGCCCAGCAGTACCCGCTTATCATTATCAACTAACCGATGCGAAACATAAGCCAGTGCCCCACAACGAACACAAATGGCATGAACCTTAAAAACATCTTCGGCAACAGCGCAAAGTGCCGGCATTGGACCAAATGGCACTCCCTTAAAATCCATATCCAAACCGGCTATTATCACCCGCACTCCCTGATTGGCGAGCTGCGTACAAACATCAACCAATCCTTCATCAAAAAATTGTGCTTCATCAATGCCAACCACATCCACATCACCCGACATAAGCAGGATGCTACCGGAAGACTCAACCGGAGTGGAACGAATAGCCGTTTTATCGTGAGATACTACCTCATCTTCAGAATAACGTGTATCAATCTTTGGTTTAAAAATTTCAACACGCTGCTTGGCAAAGTTAGCCCGTTTCAACCGACGAATCAACTCTTCCGTTTTTCCGGAAAACATAGACCCACATATCACCTCGATACTTCCACGTCTTTGTTGATTCGGATGGTTTTTTTCTGAATAAATCATGCTCTGTTTTTGAAAATTTATTTTAGTTTTTTCCGTTTCTGCCTCGTTTATTGTACCTTTACAGCCGTTTTAATGTTCGAGACAATAATTCACATTTATTGAACTCTGCAAAGATAAAAAAATAACAAGGACGAAAATTGCTTTTAAGCAGAAAAATATAAACAGAAGGTCAATTCGTCTCTGAATTCGAAAACTACGAATAGCGATACAACTTTAGAAAAAGAATGAATAATACGGAAAAAGCATCCTCCACCCAGACAACGGGAGCAAAACTTTACGTAGTACCTACTCCGGTGGGCAATCTGGAAGATATGACATTTCGGGCCATACGGATACTGAAAACTGCAGATTTGATTTTAGCCGAAGATACGCGCACCAGCGGGTTTTTATTGAAACACTTTGAAATAAAGACACCTATGCAGTCGCACCATAAATTCAATGAACATAAAACGGTCGAGAGCGTTGTTCAGCGAATTAAAAGTGGGCAGATGGTGGCACTTATTTCGGATGCCGGTACACCGGCCATCTCCGATCCCGGGTTTTTGGTGGTGCGTCAGTGCGTTGAAAATAACATTGAAGTTGAATGTTTGCCCGGTGCTACCGCATTTGTACCGGCCCTGGTTGCTTCGGGCTTACCGAACGACCGATTTTGTTTTGAGGGATTTCTACCACAAAAAAAAGGCAGACAGACTAAAATAAATGACTTGGCTACCGAAAAACGAACCATGATTTTCTACGAATCGCCTTTCAGATTACTGAAAACATTGACACAACTATCGGAAGTATTCGGAACTGATCGCCGGGCATCCGTTTCGCGCGAAATATCCAAGATTTTCGAAGAGACAAAAAGAGGAACATTGGCTGAATTAGTGCAATATTTCACCGAACATAATCCTAAAGGTGAAATTGTGCTAATTGTTGCAGGGTTAGAAGAATAACATTACCTTTGTGCACATAAAACAGAGGCTGAGACTGGCTCGTTTTACTTTATTTTTTCATTGTCCAATAGTTTTATTTTATTATATATTTCTATATGAGATCAACTCTCTTTTCACTGTCTATTTTGCTTGTTTTGTTTACTTCATGTGGAAAACAATCTTCGGATTACAGATCACTTCAGGCTCAGAACGATTCATTACAGAATGCCAAGCAGAAGCTTCAGGAAGAAGTGGACGGATATTTTTCGGCTATGAATCAGATAGAACAAAATATCGAAAAAATTAAAAGTACCGAAAACACTATTTCCATTCAGCCCGTTGGGAAAGAACTGGATGATGATATGCGTACCAAGATCAATGATGATATGACCTACCTGAACGATATGCTTCAGGCCAACAAAGATGAACTTGCCCGACTGAAAGCGAAAATAAAACGCAGTGCCTTCAGATCGTCTGAGCTTGAACGCACCATTACCCGGTTAACAAAAGCTTTGGAAGAAGAAACCACTAAGGTGGCACAACTGCAAACAGAGCTGGCTCAAAAAGACTCACTGATTGTGAAACTGGATACAAAAGTTTCGGAGATGGGTAAAAATCTGGAAGATTTATCAGCCGACAATAAATCGAAAGAAACAAAAATAAAGGACCAGGATGAGGCTATCCACACAGCCTGGTATGTATTCGGCACAAAACAGGAGTTGAAAGAACAAAAGATTGTTACTACCGAAGGACTCTTCAGCCAGCAACGGGTACTGCAACACGACTTCAACAAAAATTATTTTGTACGGATAGATGCACGCAACACAAAATCTATTCCGCTTTACTCATCGCGAGCCAAGATTTTGACCAGCCACCCCAAGTCGTCCTACACCCTGGAAAAACAAAACGGTAATTTTGTGCTACTTATTACAGATACCGATTCATTCTGGAGTATCAGCAAGTATCTGGTTGTTGAGGTTGAATAATATGACATCATAACTAGTTATAAGTAATAGTTAAGAGTTACAAGATTGTTTATCTGAATATAAGTAATGGAATGAATATAATGTACCATTTTAATTTTTCAAAGACGATACTATTTAACATCCCCTTTAGGGGCTTGGGGCGGAAAATAGACTTTAATACCGCCCCTAAATCCCCTGAAGGGGACTTGAAATTACAACCGT
>JAATGT010000061.1 GCA_015654525.1 Bacteroidales bacterium | reverse complement strand
ATGAAAATGCCAAAATTATCAAATATGAACTGGAAAATCTAATTCATTCAATACCCGAAATCAAAAAAATTGAAGTGGGGATCAATATTCCAAATGCCCCAAAAACAAATTTTGATATAGCATTATATGCCGAATTTGATAACATGGGAACACTTGATATCTACCAAGAGCATCCGGCACATAAAAAAGTAGCTTCTTATATTGGAAAAGTAAGAACATCCCGCGCTGCTGTTGATTACGAAGTTTAATTACTTTTATCTTCGCTAAATAAAATACCTATTTCATTATCAACAAATTAAATGGTACGGTTATAATAAGAGTTGTCAAATATTTTAATCCAAATTAAAATATTTGACAACTCTTATTTGTTATACGAAAAAAAATATTTATTTTTACGCCAATTAATTTTAGCTGTTAACTCTAAAAAAAAACAAAATCTATGTCAGTGAATAAAGTAATTTTAGTCGGTCATGCCGGGAAAGATCCCGAAGTTCGCTATTTAGACAAAAATGTGGCAGTTGCCAATTTCACATTAGCAACTACAGAAAGAGCTTTTACTATGCAAAATGGTACACAAGTTCCCGAACGTACTGAATGGCACAACATTGTTGCATGGCGGGGTCTTGCCGAATTAAGCGAGAAGTACATTCGAAAAGGAAGTCAATTGTACATCGAAGGAAAAATTCAAACCCGCTCATGGGAAAAGGATGGAATCAAACGTTATACAACTGAAATCTATGCCGACACCATTCAGCTTCTTGGGAAAAAAGCTGAAAGCAACGATGCTATTAATACGGTTGCAACGCCAACCGAAACCAATCTGGCTCCTCCTCATGCCGAAGATGATCTTCCTTTTTAATATTTAGATCAATACAAAAAGCCACTTCAATTTCAGAAGTGGCTTTTTGTCGTTAAATGACAGTTTCATTTTGCTTGGCTTTCTGAGAAACCCGCCTCCTCACTGGTTTCGGCATTAGTAAAAGGAGCCAGAAACGTAATCAGAAATGATGGAATTGTCGCTACCAAGACCCAAATGAAAAATAGTTTATACCCTAAGAAATCACTGATATAGCCACTCAACATAGATGGAATCATAAAACCGAGCGCCATAATGCCATCAGCAAAAGCATAATGAGCCATTTTATATTTTCCAGGAGAGATTTGTTGCATAATATAAAGAGTAAGCCCTACAAAACCAAAACCATAGCCAAAATATTCGAGAACAACAGCTGCTCCAATGGCAAAAAGACTTTCGGGTTGAGTGATTGCCAACACACAATAAACAGCGAAGGGAATATTAAAGCAAAAACAGAGCACCTTTAATGTCTTTTTTAAACCTCTTTTAGAAGTATAGTATCCGGCTAAGATAGATCCAAATACAAAAGCTATAGCTCCGAATAATCCGTAAACAAGTCCGATTTGCGAAGTGCTAAGTCCAAGTCCTCCCTGTTCCCTAGCCGCTTTGAAAAATAACGGAGCTATTTTTATTGCAAATCCCTCTGCAAAGCGGTAAAAAATCACAAAAAGAATACTCATTAAAATATTTTTCTTCTGAAAAAATGTAATTGCCACATCCTCTAATGTACTCAAACCATCTTTTAATGATTTTACATCATTTGATGAACCGCCGGTTGGCAGCATTTTAAAGTGATAAAAAGACAAAAGGACCATTATAGCTCCATATATACCCATAACAATTGTCCAAGCATTCACTACACCAAACTTTTGCTCAAGTTCACCTGCCAAATAAACCAAAGCACCTCCTGATAAAATTTTAGCAATATTATAAAAGGCACCCTGCCAGCCAACATATTTTGCCTGATCTATTGGTGAAAGTTCATTGAGATAGATTCCAACCGTCGCAATATCATGGGTTGCACCACTAAAACCAATAATTGCCATAAAAGCGATTGAGTAAGTGAAAAAATCTGGCAGATGCAGCGAAAAAGCAACCAATGCAAAAGTGATTCCGGTTATCATTTGAGTAGCCACTACAAAATGCTTCTTGGTTTTAAACATTTCAAGAAGAGGACTCCACAAAGGTTTAAGCGTCCAAGGTAGCATAATTAGCGATGTCCAGAATGCTATTTTTGAATCAGAGATTCCTAAATTCTTAAACATTAAAGATGAGGCTGAAGCCAATGCAACAAAGGGTAGCCCCATCGCAAAATAAACCGACGGTACCCATTTAGCAGGATGCTGTTTTTGTTTTTTTTCTGTATTCATTAAAAATGAGTAAATTGGTAATTATAATAAAAAATAGCCTTTTATATATTTAGCCGAAAGATTATTCCACACTATTTTTTTGGGTATTCCACATTAAAAAAAATTAGTTCGCCTTTGAATTTACATTACTCCTATTTATATTGTAAATTCGCCTTTATATTAATCCAAGCATCTTGGCACGCGCCAGCATACATGCTCCTACTACCCCGGCTTTATCACCAAGTTTGCTTAACTTTATCGAAGTATCTTTACTTACTAGGTTTAATGAATATTTCTTTACAGCACTTCTAATAGGTAAAAGTAAAAATCTCCAGTCAGAGCTACCACCCCACCTATAATGACAAGTTCTGGATTAAATAAATTTATGAGCCCTGCTATATGCTTGCCCAATGTATTACCGACTTCCTCAACAAGCTCAATGGCAAGCATATCTTCTTTTAGTGCTGCTTCAATTATGTCCTCTTGGATAATAGTTTCACCTTTTTTTATTCGCTCTTCGAGAATAGAGGTATTACCTTCTGCAATTTTCTCTAAAAATCGACGATGAATAAATGAGCCTGAAGCCTGAGTTTCAAGGCAACCTTTTTTACCACAATGACAAATAATTTCGTTGTCAAATGCATTTAAATGTCCAAATTCACCGGCAAATCCAGACTTACCATAATACAATTTGCCATCTATAAATATCCCCAAGCCTAAACCCCAACTAACATTGACAAAGATGATATCTTTCTCGCCATTCACCACTCCATTTATATATTCACCATAAGCCATTGAACGCGAATCATTATCTATCGTCACATGCATACCAAGCCTCTCCTGAAATATCTCAGTCAATGGTTTTTCATTAAAGAAATAAAGGCTATAACTGTGTCCGGTTTCCGTGTTAACCCTTCCGGACATATTTACGCCAGCACTTAATATTTTAGGTTTGGGTACAGAGACATTATCAACAAAATTATTAATTATAACGCAAAGTTTGTCAAAACTATCCTGTGTATTTTCATAATAGAATGGGATACTTAATTTCGATTCAACCATATCGCCTTTGAAATTAATCAAAGCGATATTAATTCTGAAACGCTTTATATCAACACCCAAAAAATAACCAGAGTCAGGGTTAACTCCATATACATTAGGGCGACGCCCACCATTAGTTTCTTGTTTGCCAAAATCAACCACATAACCTTCATCTATCAGTTCACCAACTAACTTAGTAACTGTAGGCACACTTAAATCCATTTCTTTTCCTAAATCGGCCAAAGTATTCTCGCCATTATTAATATAGTAGCGTATAATATTAATTTTGAATATGGCACTCTTCGATCCAAGTTCAATTTCTTCAATAAATGTGTGTTTCATAGATAATATATTTTTTAATGAACGTGCAAATATAATTCATTTTTAATAATTACAAACAAATAAATTCAAGATTGAAGTTTAATTTGCCGACTAAAGATAAATACATATCATAAAATCAATAGGTTACAAATATACGAAAAATATTTTGTAAAAACACGATAGTTAGTAAAATATTTTAATTACTTTTGCTTCGTTGATAAAATAATATTATGATTTAGGGATTAATCAATCAAAACAACATTTTTAAACAAACTCTTAATTCAAACATTCTATTTGATCTTACGTCAGACTCTTGTTATAAAAAAAAATGAGAATGAATCAGAAATCAACAAATTCAATTTCATGCTTTACGGAACTAGAAAAGACATGTTGTACCAGACAAAAAAAATCAGCGGATATTATTCTGTATTTACATTAATTCGACATTTAACCATATAACAAATACAAAAAGAAATGAAAATCAAAGCCACATTTTTAGATGAAATCAGTCATGATATACCTCACCAAAACTGGGGTTCAAAAGAATGGGATGCTGATTTCGCATACATGAAAGACATCGGCATAGAAATGGTCGTTCTAATTCGATCTGGCTACAAGCGTTGGCAAACATTTCCATCGAAGGTGCTTAGCAAAAGAGAGAAGTGTTATACACCACCCATTGATTTGGTAGAGCTCTTCCTAAGCCTTAGTGATAAGTACGGAATGCAATTTTACTTTGGGCTATATGACTCAGGTAGATATTGGGTTGATTCTGAATTTTGGGTAGATGGAAATTATGAACGAGAAGTAGAAGTAAATAAAGAACTTATAGATGAGGTATGGAGCACATACGGACATCACAAGTCATTTGCAGGATGGTATCTGTCGCAAGAATGTAGCCGCAACAATGGTAAAATAATAGAAATGTTTGCTCAGCTGGGGCGATATTGCAAGAATGTCTCTTCCGGGTTGCCTGTACTTATTTCACCCTATATCGATGGAAAAAAGAATATCAGCCAATATACCAATGAAACGTCGCGGACCGAAGCAGTCACTTTTCAAAGTCATGAAAAAGAATGGGACGAAATATTTGCCGGAATACAAGGAGCTGTAGATATTGTAGCATTTCAAGATGGTCATGTAGAATACGATGAACTGGTAGATTTTCTAAAAATAAACAAGCGTTTGTGCGACAAGTACGGTTTAGCTTGTTGGACCAATTCTGAAACCTTCGACCGGGACATGCCTATCAAATTTTTACCAATTAAGTGGGAAAAATTAAAATTGAAATTAGAACTAGCAGCTGAAGCCGGTATCGAGAATGCAATCACTTTCGAGTTCTCACATTTTATGAGTCCCCAATCGGCCTATTTACAAGCCGGACATTTGTATAATAGGTATCGAGAATATATTGAACAATAAAACATGAGATAAATATGGATTTTAAGAGATTAGCAGAACAATACAAAGATGAATTACTGAATAATGTATTGCCATTTTGGCTCGAGAACTCGCAGGATGAAAAGTTTGGTGGATATTTTAGTTGTTTAGACGACACCGGAAAAGTCTTTGATACAGATAAATTCATTTGGCTACAAGGTCGAGAGGTTTGGATGTTTGCCATGCTATACAACAAGGTTGAAAAACGTCAGGAGTGGTTAGATTGCGCAATACAAGGTGGAGAGTTTCTTAAAAAATATGGGCATGATGGCAATTACAACTGGTATTTTTCAGTTACACGCGAAGGGCAGGCATTGGTAGATCCGTATAATATTTTTTCCTACGCATTTGCATCTATGGCTTTCGGACAGTTAGGCCTAGCTACTGGGAACAAAGAGTATGAACAAATTGCAAAAATCACATTCGAAAAAATACTTTCGAAAGTAGACAATCCTAAAGGGATTTGGAATAAAGCACATACTGGTACTCGCAACTTAAAGAATTTTGCACTACCTATGATTCTTTGTAATCTGGCATTAGAAATTGAATATTTATTAGATAAAGATTTTCTATTAGAGACCATTGAAACCTGTATACATGAAGTAATCGAAGTATTTTATCGTCCCGAACTAGGCCTGATCGTTGAAAATGTAACTATTGATGGTGAACTCTCTGACACATTTGAAGGACGGCTACTAAATCCGGGGCACGCTATCGAGGCTATGTGGTTTATTATGGATTTAGGAGAACGATTACATCGCCCGGAATTGATTCAGAAAGCAACCTATATTGCTTTGAAAATGGTGAAATACGGTTGGGATGAAAAATACGGGGGTATTTATTATTTCATGGACAGAAAAGGTTATCCACCCCAGCAATTGGAATGGGATCAGAAACTTTGGTGGGTTCACATAGAAACAATGATAACAATGATAAAGGGTTATCAGCTGACAGGTTCGGAAGAATGTTTGAAATGGTTCGAAAAAATCCATGATTATGCATGGTCGCACTTTAAGGATAAGGAGAATCCGGAATGGTTTGGTTATCTGAATCGGCAAGGTGAAGTACTACTGAATTTAAAAGGCGGAAAATGGAAAGGTTGCTTCCATGTACCACGTGGGATGTACCAATGTTGGCAGGTACTCGAGAAAATAAAACAATAAAACAAAAAAGATAAAAGGTTGTAAGCAGATTTAAGTGTTGGTATTAGCGAATTAGAAGAATAAAAATAAACTTCCTTTAAATAATTATTATTAATTCAAATTTATGAAAGACTTCAACTTATCAAAACTGCACCTACGAGGCAATAGATGTCTCGTTCTGCTATGGATGTTGTGTTGTGCATTTATAATAAATGCACAAATAAACATTCAGGGAAAAGTGAAAGATACCAATGGCGAGCCACTTATAGGACTTAGCGTAATGGTTAAAGGTACAACAGTTGGAACAATTACCGATGCAAGCGGTCATTTCTCCATTAAAGCAACAAATCAAAAGTCCGTATTGGCCTTTTCATTTGTAGGCTATGTTAAGCAATTTGTTCCGGTTGGAACAAATAAAGAACTTACAATCGTTATGCAAGAAGATAATGCACTTCTTGACGAAGTGATGGTGGTAGGTTATGGCACCCAAAAGAAAAGCACATTAACCGGATCTGTTTCTCAGATCAAGGGAGATCAATTACTGACAACCCCATCAACCAATGTTTCGAGTTTATTGGGAGGTAGGGTAGCCGGTATCCAGTCCGTGCAAACTTCTGGTCAGCCTGGTGAAGATCAGGCAGCATTAACTATTCGCGGTTCAATATATAGTGCCACCTATATTGTCGACGGTATGCCACGATCTATCAACGACATCGACCCGAATGATATTGAGACAATATCCGTTTTAAAAGATGGAGCTGCAGCTGCAGTTTATGGATTAAAAGGAGCCGGTGGAGTAATTATCGTTACCACGAAGAAAGGACATGTGGGTAAGTCGCAGATTACCTATAACGGTTCAGTAGGAATTTCGGTAAATGCAAACTTTCCAAAATTTTTGGATGGACCCAGCTATGCCTATTACTATAATAAGGCTCTGGAAATGGACGGAAGCAGTCCCGTTTTTACCAAATCTCAAATTGCAAAAATGACCAATGGCGATGACTCCGATGGTTGGGGAAACACCAACTGGTTGGACGCAATATTTGGGACAGGAAAAAATGAGCAGCACAGTGTAACAGTACAAGGTGGTACCGAGAAGTTGAAATATTTTACATCCTTAGGCTACCTTGATCAAGAAGGAAATATTAAAAATTATACCTACAAACGCTACAACTTGCGCTCTAATATTGATGCCGATATTTCAGACAACTGGAAATTTTCGCTTGGTTTAGCCGGTCAGGTTGGTCGGAAACAACGACCTGGCTATGAAGCAGGTTCATCAGGTACAGATGGTGATTCATGGATGACCATCGTAAATCAGGCGATCTCAAGTCATCCCTACCTTCCTGAAACATACAACGGACTGTATGTAGCAACGCCAAATGGTAGCAATCAGGCGAATAGTCCTTTAGCCGCAATAAACGAATCAGGCACATACAAAACTAATAGTCTGGATTTACAATCAAACGTTAGTTTACAATACAATGCACCCTGGCTAAAAGGTTTGAATTTTAAAGCTACAGGATCTTATGACTTTGAGACTTCAAGGAATAAAAATCTAAGCACTCCTTATTATGTATCGATGGCTAGAATTCCAGACTCTTCGACTTCAGATATTACATATGACAAAGTTATTGATGCTCGTGGAAATACCTATTATTCATTAGGCGAAGGTGACACTGAGTATACTCAGTTAGTTGGACAGGGAAGTATAAACTACACAACCACAATTGCTCAGAAGCATCACATTGACGCTATGATTTTGACAGAAATTCGCGATTACAAAACCAATAGTTTAGCAGCCTATGGTAAAAGCACAAGTGCCGTATTTCCATCATTACCGGAACTAAGCTATGCTCAATCTGCTGATAGTCCTATTTCAGGTTCTAGCGATGAAACAAGAAGTCTTGGTTATGTTTTCCGTGCAAAATACGACTATAGCGATAAATACCTCGCTGAATTTACCGGACGTTATGATGGCTCGTATAAATTTTCAGGAAATGTCGGTGGAAAACGTTGGGGATTTTTCCCTTCGCTTTCAGTCGGATGGAGAGCATCTGGAGAAGATTTCATGAAAGATATTAAGAGTATCGATAATCTGAAAATTCGCGGATCAGTTGGTATGCTCGGTAACGATGGAGTTCCGGCTTATTCCTACTTGAGCACTTACACTACTTCAAATGCAGTAAATATCGGGGGAAATCTTGTAAACGCAATGTCGACAACAGGCTATGCAAATAATAGCTTGACATGGGAACGAACATTATCTTACAATGGAGGTTTCGATCTCACTATGTGGAAAGGCTTACTAGGAGTAGAATTTGATGCATTCTATAATTTCACCTATGACATTCTTACCACCATGGGTTCAAACTATCCACCCTCAATGGGGGGTTATTATCCAACATACAAAAACTACGAAAGAACAGATAGTAAAGGAATCGAAGTTACGCTGACCCACCGAAACCATATTGGAACAGGTAAAAACATCTTTAATTTTGGTAGTAGTTTCAATCTTACTTATGCCAAAACCCGTTGGCTGCGATATCCCGATAGCCCAAATACCCCTGATTACGCAAAACTAACAGGAAAAGCTGTTGGCACTCTATATGGGTGGGTTGCTGAAGGACTTTACCAAACACAAAAAGAAATTGATAATTCAGCATGGCCATTCGGAGAAAAGCCACGTCTTGGTGATATTAAATATAAAGACTTAAATGGAGATGGAATTATTGATTATCAAGATAAAGCATACGTTGGAAAATCGAACAAACCAGAATTTGTTGCTGGTTTAAATCTTTTCGGAGATTGGCGTGGTTTCGATTTCAATGTCCAATTTACAGGTGCTGCCAGTTGCGAAGTCTCGCTTACAGGTACCTATTATAATGGATATGACGACAACACAATCTACACAAAGACATTTAACAATGGAGCAAATTCACCCGTTTATTTGGTTGAAAACGCATGGCGTCCGGATAATACAAGCGGAACATACCCACGATTAACGGTCAATGATCCACATAATAACAATGGATTAGCTTCTACATTTTGGTTTCGGGATGGAAAATATATTCGTATGAAATCAGCCCAGATTGGTTATACACTACCAACTTCATTGATGAGGAAAGTAGGAATCACCAAAACGAGAATCTATGTTCAGGGATCTAACTTATTTACATTATCCGGATTACCTCAGGGTATCGATCCCGAATCTCCAAGTGTAAATAACGGATACTATCCTCAACAGAAAACATTTATGACAGGTATTACCCTCACGTTCTAAATTTGAAGATATGAAAAGTATAAATAAAAAAATAGTAAGTGTAGTAATAATATGTTGCTCACTTAGCTTTATAGGGTGTAGTAATTATCTTGACCTGACACCTACAAATGAAGTTTCAGATAAATTAATTTGGAGTCAATCGGATTTGGCAGAATTAGCCATAAATGATTTTTACAATTCGATCAATTTATACGGTAGTTTTGGAACAAATCAATCGATAGATGGTCTGACCGAAGGATTTACTGAAACTCTGAAATATGGTTCTAAAACCAATGCTACTCATATGGACAGATGTAATCTGTTCGTATTTTCCAGTGTTATGTCAGCCAGCTTGGCATCGTACGATTTGGGAGCATGGAGCGACTTATATACCCGGATTCGTAGAGTAAATGAAGCGCTCAGTAACATGAATAAATATAGTTCTTTTGATAGTGAAACTACGGCTCACTTTGCAGGTCAACTTCGTTTTTTCCGCGCATATTACTATTTCGAATTATTGAAACGCTACAAAGATGTGATCTTGTACGATGAAAATCTTGATAAGATAAGTGCAAACACCCCAATCAGTACAGAAGCAAAAGGCTGGGATATGGTAGAAGCCGATTTGAATTTTGCCGGTGCAAACCTCCCTGCCACCTGGGTAACAAGTGATTTTGGACGGATTACAAGTGGAGCATCCTATGCATTACTGTCACGGGCAATGCTTTATGCCGAGAGATGGGATGTTGCTCAGAGTGCAGCTTCCAAAGTTATGAATTCGGGGAATTATGCACTGGCAACCTCCTATGCAAATGCATTCAAATCAGGCAGTACAGGCAATAAAGAAGCTATTCTCGAATACAATTACAGTGTAAGCGGAGTTTATCACAATTTTGACGATGAATTTTCGCCCGGAGGTGATACCGGCATTCAACAAGGCGGATTGGGAACTCCTACTCAGGAGATGGTAGAATCGTATGAATTAGCAGGAACAGGTGGCTTTCTGGATTGGTCGGAATGGCACACCAGTACCGGTACAACTACTACTCCTCCTTATGATAAATTAGAACCACGCTTTCAGGCTTCAATTTTATACAACGGAGCTTCATGGAAAGGACGTACAATTGAACCATTTGTAAGTGGTACCGATGGTTGGTGTCAGTATAGTGACGACCCTGCTCCGGCTGGACGTACAACTACCGGTTATTACTTACGAAAACTTGTCGATGAAACGCACGACCTGTCAGCCAGAACAAGTAGTATCCAACCCTGGATTTCTATTCGTTATGCTGAAGTATTATTAAACTTCGCTGAGGCATGTTACCATACAGGGAATACAGACAGTGCCAATATAGCTGTAAAAGCAATCAGAGACAGAGTCGGACTACCTTATACAAGCAAAAGCGGAACAGAATTAATGGCTGCCATTCGTCAGGAACGAAAAGTAGAACTTTCTTACGAAGGACTTCTGCTCTGGGATATGCGTCGCTGGCAATTAGCAGCAACTCAATATACCGGATACCGGGTACATGGATTAAAGATCATTAAAAATCTTGATGGATCTTTCACATACACTTATGTCGACGCCGATAAACAAGATCGCTATTTCCCCGCAAAGCTTTATCGTATTCCTCTTCCACAAGATGAATTGACAAACAATACAGCAATTCAACAGTATGAAGAATGGAGATAACACGTAAGAAGTTACAAGTAAATAGTTACGAGTTACAAGACTGTTTATCTGAATTTTGCTTTCAGAAAACAGACCATTAAAGATTATTACTTAATAATAAAAACAATATGAAAAAGTATATATATAGTATTATAACAGCTGTGGTGGGACTGTTCATGGGTTGTCAATCGCCCGATGATCTTATTTCATCAACCAACAGCGACGGGTTAAACAGTCTCACTACTTATTTTGCAACAGGCAGTCATACTTCTGCAGCATTTAAAACAACTGTGACAGACATTACTTCCGATATTGTCATTAATATTCCATATTATTATCCGGAAGAAACCGATACTACAACGACAATCACTGCAATGAGAGTGATTGCTTCGATGGACGACAATTGCAGTCTTTCTCCAAAATTAGGAATTTTGGATCTGACTCAAAAGAATTATTTCAACTACACAAATGGAAAGGGTGAGACAAAAAAAATATGTATTACCGGAGCTATCAAAAAGTTGAGCGGTACTCAGATTACTTACTTTTCTGTACCTGCAAATGACGCAACAGGTTTTGCAGGTGTAACAGGGACTATTGATCAGGATAATAAGATAATTTCACTAATTACCGTCGATGATCTTTCAGCTGTGAATGTAGATTACAAATTGTCGCCACATGCTATTATTTCGCCAGACCCAAAAACAACTGTTATGAATCTGAACGTAAGTACACAGTTTACCGTAACCGCCCAAGACGGTAGCACCAGTACCTATACAGTAAGCAAAGCAGCTCCCGAAAAGATTTCTTACGGTTATCGGTCGGGCAGTGAAACCTTATTATGGTCGTTCGACTTTACAACTAAAGGCTTTGCATGGGACGGTACAAATAATGCATCGTTGGCATCTATAGGGAATAACCTGATTGTAAATATGGGAAATGGTACTACACCAATTTATTTCAATAGAATTACCGGAGCAAAAATTGGTGAAATAACCTTAGGGTCGACTAGCGCGGCAGGCTGCGTAACAAACGATTTGAATGGAAACCTCTTAACGTGTAACTATGCTGCAGATGGTAATACATTCAGGATTTACAGAACAAAATCGGTAACCACAGCCCCTTCTGTATTTATTTCTTACAGCAATTCTACCGGATCTATACTGGGACGGAAAATGTCGGTACAGGGCAGCATTGATGGAGATGCCATTATCAGTGCAGAACTTGAAAATGCTAACGGTTCAAGTAGCTATGTTCGCTGGATTGTAAGCGGAGGAACTGTTGGTGCACCCGAAGTAATTACTATGACTGGTATTGGAGGTTGGAATACATATGCTACCATTGGCGATATTGTTTATCCTACCACGAATACCTCGGATGGATATTTTACATCTTTCTATGATGCTGATGTATTACAATATATGAAAGGAACAAGTAGCCAAGCTGGTTTAACTGGACAAGTAAATGCTGGTAATTATAATAACAATTGTTTGGATGTAAAAGCTTTCAACGGTGCTAAATACCTATCATTATGCTGTATTTCACAATTTCCTCAATGGAGTGTAAATACACAGCTCTATCTGTATGATGTAACAAGTATGGCTCAATTTACAGGAACAGTTGATGTGTCCCCGGCACTTACCTTCAATCCGACTATCACTTCTTACAACAGTACAGACGGAGTATCGGCAACCGGCGATGTCTTGTTGGTACCTTCAGCTGATGGTTATACATTAACTTTGTATTATATCGATAACAATTGTAAGACACTTGGTGCTTATCAGTTTGATTGTTTAAAAAAATAGAAAAAAAGATCTGGTTTCGGTGCCCTTATTAGAATTAATAAGGGCTGCCGGAACTTTCTTTGATAGATTTTCATAAATAACTCATTTTAGTATGTACAAAATAAAATGTAAAACATCGAATCTACTCATTGCCTTTGGGTTTGTATTTATACAAACACTTTCAGCATGCAGCCATAATGGGAATAATACCCCTGCATGGGAGTGGGATGACCCCATTAGCGACAGTGCGAGTATCGATTCTACAATTCTGGCTCAGGGCTGGAAGCTCCAAACAGGATTTGGCAATTTATCCTCATATATAAAAGTGTATAAATCATCCGCCACATTATTAAACAAAAGTGCTATAGCTTATATTGCAGTGGCAGACATGAATAAAAGCGCTACATTCAATGTGTTGGGTGAAGCATCCGGTTTGTCAACGCCTACCGATTTTTATAATGCGGACAATGCCCCGATTATAATCAACGGAGGATACTTCTGGGATGGAAGTTCGTTGAGCATGTTGTGCCGCGATAGCAAAGTGATTTGTCCAAACAATCAAATAGAATACCGATCGAATGCCACAGTGCTTTATTACCCTACCCGAGGAGCATTTGGTTTGATGACGGATGGAACGTATAAAGTGAACTGGATTTATACAAATAACGACGTGACTTATTCATACCCTGCTCCGGCAGAAAACAAAAGCGGAACAACGCCTCTGGCTATGCCCTCAGCTTCGTTCCCTGCAGGTGCTACATTGTGGAAAGCTAAAACAGCTATTGGTGCCGGTCCGGTGCTGATAAAAGATGGAAAAGCAATTAATTCGTTTTCAGAGGAATTATTTGACGATGAAAGTGGCATACAACCCGAAATAAATGCTCCCCGAACATCTATTGGCATTACAAAAAAAGGCTTCATGATATTTTTTGTTTGCGAAGGTAGAAACATGACCCCGGGTGTAGCCGGTTTTACACTGGCCGAAGAAACAAAAATACTTCAAAGCATAGGCTGTGTGGAAGCGCTAAATCTTGATGGTGGCGGATCTTCGTGTATGCTGATAAATGGGAAAGAAACTATCAAGCCCAGCGATGGAACACAACGAAAAGTAGTTACTGCCGTTTCTTTTAAATAATTGAATTGACAGATTATGAAAACATCTAAATTGTTTTTTTCTCTCATACTGGTTTTTGTCATCGCATTGCTATTGTCATGCAAAAGCAGCTCAACGGAATTACCGGATGTAGTTGCCCCTGAACCTGGTGACGGAACAGCCAATGCCAATACAAACACCGTGGTGGCTGACATTATAACAAAAAATAATATCACCGTATGGATAGAAGGCAATGCCAATTTCGAACGGCTGAACTCTGCAGACAAGATGAATACTGTTTTGGCTAAAATAAAAGCGATGGGTGCTACCGGAATCATTGTTGAAGTAAAAGGAATGACCGGCTTGGTACAATACAATAGTAGTATTGCCGGACATCTGAAAGAAAGTAATGGTATGACCCAACCCGAGTCGTTGGATTATTTAGGTGAAATGGTAAAAGCTGCCAGAAAGAACAATCTCTACATTTATGCCTCCATGAGTATTATGACCGAAGGTTATGGTGGTCGTGGACTGGCTTATACAAATGCAGATTTTATGAATATGCAGGCACAGATTATTCAGGTAAACAACAGCGACGGAACCGACGTAACAGTCAAAAAGATGGCAGACATGCCCAATGCTTCCGGTGCAGTATTTATGAATCCTATTTACTCAAAAGTATATGATTATGAAATATCGTTGCTAAAAGAAGTAGTACAAAACTATGATATCGACGGTATTATTCTGGATTATTGTCGGTACTACGATATATCTTCCGATTTTTCCAGCTATTCACTGGAACAGTTTAAAACCTGGGCAAATCTTTCTACCACCCCCACTCCTTCGGATATTGTGAAATCGTGGGAAAGAAACACCGCAGCCGACAATGTGGGCACAGGAGTAAAAGAAATAGGAACGTACGGACGCCAGTGGCTTGAATGGAGAGCATCGAATATCAAAAGTATTGTGCATAAGATGCGGACAGACCTAAAAGCCGTGAAACAAAACATCGTATTCGGCACCTACAGTGGAGCATGGTATGACTCGTATTATACTGTGGGAGTGAATTGGGCCAGTAGCAATTACGATGCATCCAAAGATTATGAATGGGCAACTTCCACGTATAAGAACACCGGATATGCCGAAGAGTTAGATCAGTTTTATACCGGAAATTACACCAGTACCATAAGTGGAACAGGTTGGTGGACGGTAAACGGAGAATTATCGGGAACGGACATAGTGCTGAAGAGTGCAACAGGCCTGCTAGCTTCGCGATATTACGGAGGTGTGGATATGGGAAATACCAAATGGACTGACAAAAGCAATATGACCACCGCCATTTCAACTATTTTAAATCATACGGGTGGTATCATGTTGTTCGACTTAGTACATATTGATGATCCACAATACAATCAGTTCGGCGTGCAACTGTATGATGATATAAAAACAACGATTAGTGCTTATAAGAAATAGATTATTGGGGATACAAACAGATAACAGAGGTTATCGGTCATTTATTTTCCAACTGTGGTTAGCATTATTCTAATTCTAACTAGTTTTATTCCAATTCTAACCTGAATTGTATCAATGTAAGCTAGTTTTGTTCTAATTCTAGGATACGAACAGATAGCAGAGGTTATCAATGGGTCTATTCAATATGGTTTTTGTCTGATTATAAAAGAGTTTATTCAATTTTCCATTGATTCAGCTCCTTTTCCAATCAGATTAGTACCTTTTCCTGTAGGATAAATAATTTTTCCTATCGGTTTAGTCACTTTTCTTATAAGTTTAATATCTTTTCCTGTAGGTTTAATATCTTTTCCTATCAGATTAGTTACTTTTCCTATAGGTTTAGTTTTTTTTCTTATTGGTTTAGTTTATTTTCCGGTTCATGCAGTTCTACTAAAGCCTGTTTCAGTTTAAGGAAAAACAGTTTAAGTTATAAATGAAACTCAGAACTATTTATTTTAAGCACGTATCCGACTTTAAGTTGGCATTAAAAATTACAAGATTCATGAAAATATTTAAAATATTATCCGTTTTTATCTTCCTACTGGTTGCAACGAGTTATTCGGTTGTAGAAGCTCAACAGATTGTCACTCTATCGAAAGAAAAAGTGGAAGATAAAGTGCGTGGAGCCTGGGCAGGTAAAATGATCGGGGTAATGTACGGACGGGCAATGGAGTTCAAAGCCACCGGAGTGATGTACACTGGAGATATATTATGGACTCCGCAACAGGTTGAAAAATCATTGCTGGAAGATGACATTTATGGTCAGCTAAGCTTTATGATGACTATGGAAAAACTCGGACTGAATGCCCCTGTTGATTCTTTGGTCAAGAACTTTGCGAATGCCGGTTTTCCTTTGTGCCACGCCAACCTGCAAAGCCGGAAGAATTATTTTGATCATATTCCGGTCGGAGAAGCCGGAAAGCAGGAAAACAATATGCATGCTGATGATATTGACTTTCAGATAGAGTCGGACTTTATTGGGTTTATCAATCCCTGCATGCCGCAGTCTTCCAATAAGCTATGTCGCAGAGTTGGTTCCATTATGGCATACGGCGACGGCATGTACGGTGGCATGTATCTTTCGTCTATACACGCTCTGGCATATAATAATGATAATATTGAAAGTATAATAACGAATGCACTGAAGTCTATTCCGCAGCAAAGCACCTATGCCTTGTGTATAAAAGATGTACTTGCCGCTTACCATCAGGATTCTACCGACTGGAAAAAAGCCTGGGAGAAAATTCAACACAGATGGGGCGATATAGATATTTGTGCACCTTATCATACTTTCGACATTGATGCAAAACTGAATGGAGCTTTCGTAACCATCGGTATGCTTTATGGAGGTGGCGATTTTAGGAAAACAATGGAAATAACCATCCGGTCCGGACAGGATACCGATTGTAACACATCTAACGCCGCAGCGGTGTTGGGTTTGATCCACGGATACAAAGCCATTCCCGATGAGTTGAAATCCTATATTCCTCAAATTGCAGATAAAAACTTTTTGTACACCAGCTATTCGTACAGTAAAGCGGTACAACAAACTTTGGTTTTTATAGCCGAAAACGTAAAGAATAACGGAGGCTCGGTTGCTAGCGATTCTTATTTTATAAAGTCACAAAAACCGGTAGCACCCAAGCTTGAACAAGGGTTCAGAAACATCCGAATGAACTATCAGGTACAGGTAAAAGACAAAGGCAACTGGAAATTCGATAGCAACTGGAAAGACTTTGTGTACGGAGATGGCGATAATGATTTATATGCCTTAGCCACCAGGCCCGGAGCTACAGTAGAAATTGATTTCACAGGAACAGGCGTATCATTACTTGGAAGCTGGAACGTAGATGCCGGCAAAGCAAAAGTGTACATCGACAATCGGTTTATAAAAGAGATCGATACCTACTACCGCGAAGAAGCCGGGAAATACGATGTAAACAGGGCCTACCTGTTTCATCAGTTCGAATTGAAGAATGGAAAACATACCCTGAAAGTCATTGTTTCGGAAGATAAGAATGTACATTCATCGGGCAATAAACTCTATATCGAGAGAATAATAGCATATAAAACAAGTGACAAATGAAACATATTAATCAACTAAGAATTCTGACTTTCGTTTCTTTATGCCTGCTGACAACCGGAAGTTTGTTGGCACAGCAGCGGGAATTGAACGGACAGGTGACATGCAACGGCAAAGGGATAGCCAATGTAGTTGTGAGCGATGGCATCAGTTGTACCCGAACAGATGCGGCAGGTAATTATAAACTCTTTGCGAACAAGGCTGCTTTTATTTATATCTCCACGCCGGCAGGTTATCTGACCCGGGTAGAGAATTCCATTCCTGTTTTTTATCAAAGCATTGACCCAGATACCGGAACATATAATTTCGAACTTAAAAAGAATACAAAGGACGACACGAAACATGTATTTCTGGCACAAGCCGACGTACAGTTGACCGACAACGATTGTCTGGAAACATACAAAAAAATGCTGCCCGATTGTGCCGAACTTATCAACCAAGAATCAAAAAGCAAGGATGTCTTCAGTGTCGACTGCGGCGATATGGTGGGCGATACACCTGCCTTATACCCCGGTTATATCAAAGCGGCAAGTGTTTTGAACATTCCGGTTTACCGGGCCATCGGTAATCATGATATGGATTATTACGGACGGACATTTGAAACATCGTACAAAACATTTGAGAAGTATTTTGGTCCGACCTACTATTCCTTCAATAAAGGCAAGGCGCATTATATTATTTTGAACGACAACTTTTTTCTAGGTAGAGACTATTTCTATATGGGCTATATCGACGAGAAAACATTTCATTGGTTAGAGCAGGATCTTTCGTATGTTGCCAAAGGCTCACCGGTGTTTGTGGTGATGCATATTCCTTCGCAATTACAGGAAAAGCAGGTTCCTTTTGAATATAACTACAGTGCGATTGCCGACCAGATGGTAAATGCCGGAGCATTTCATGAAATATTGAAACCTTATCAGGCGCATATCATTTCCGGTCACATGCATTACAACCGGAATCTGGTTTATTCGCCCAACCTGATGGAACATATCACCGGTGCAGTATGTGGAATCTGGTGGAGAGGCGATATCGGTTTAGACGGAACACCCCGTGGATATGGAGTCTACGAAGTAGATGGAAATCAGGTTAAATGGTATTATAAAAGTGCGGGGTATGCTAAAGAATATCAGGTGCGCACCTATCCGGTGGGAGCTTCATCTCAATATCCGAACGACGTAATAGCCAATGTGTGGAACTGGGATAAAAACTGGAAAGTAGAATGGATAGAAGACGGCGTAAACAAAGGTGAGATGATTCACTATACGGGCAATGACCCAAAAGCCGAAGCATTGTGTGCCGACAGAGAAAAGGTAAAATACGATTGGATCACGATTAACCCAACCGATCATTTGTTCCGCGCCACGCCACAGAAAAAAGGAGCTAGAATAGAGATTAAAGTAACTGATCGGTTTGGTCAGGTGTATCTGAATAAAATATGATTATCCTTTATTTCACTACTCAAAAGATAAAACCACAAAAGGATCACAAAGTGGCTGTGTCAAAAGCACGCAAAAAACGCAAACAACACAAATTTTCGCAAATAAGATTTGTAAAGTAGAATATTATTTGCAGAATTCCAATTTGATGAGATTGCGTTAATTTGCGCATTTTGCGTTATTTGCGTGCTATTAGGTAACAAAGCGGATATTGATAAAAGAAAATATAAGTTCAAAGAATGAATAACAGAAATAAAACAAGACTAATCATTGCATGCTTACTTTGCACAGGCATTACGCAAGCCAAAGTAACACTTCCATCTATATGGGGTGATAACATGGTATTGCAGCAACAATCGGAAGTCTATTTTCACGGAAAGGCAACTTCAGGAAAAGCTGTTACGCTGAGTGCATCGTGGAGTAAAAACAGTATTAAAACAAAGAGCGATGCATCCGGACATTGGAATGCAGCAATTCGGACACCGGCTGCCGGTGGTCCGTTTAGTATTTCTATTTCCGACGGTGAAACACTTGAATTGAAAAACATTCTCATTGGCGAAGTATGGTTTTGCTCCGGACAGTCGAACATGGAAATGCCCGTCAAAGGATTTCGCGGTCAACCGGTCTTTGGTTCTCAACCCTATATTGCTTCCGCCGATCCCAATCGTCCGCTACGATTATTTACCGTAAAGAATGACTGGAGTACTACGCCGAAAGAAGATGTAGAGGGGCATTGGAGCCTGAGCTCGCCCAAAGAAGTCTCCACCTTTAGTGCTACAGCCTATTTTTTCGGAAATATGTTACAGAAAATCTTAGGCGTTCCTGTCGGACTGGTGCATTGCTCCTGGAGTGCTTCCAAGATTGAAGCCTGGATGGACAAAGAAACGCTGGTAGGTATTCCGGAAGTGGATCTTTCGGTATTGAAAAATAAAGAATTCGGTTATCCCAACGGAACTCCTACCCTACTCCATAATGCAATGGTACAACCGCTCGAAGGCTTTCCCGTCAAAGGGGTACTGTGGTATCAGGGCGAGGCCAACAGCAACGAACCGGCATTGTACAAAAAGCTTTTCCCAGCACTGGTTGCACAATGGAGAAGGTTTTTCCGCTCACCCGATCTGCCTTTTTATTATGTGCAAATAGCACCCTGGCAATCGGGCAACAAAGACGAGTTGGACTGGGCGTGGTTTCGTCAGGCGCAACTGGAATTGATGAAAGAAGTGCCGAATGTAGGCATGGTTACCACCACCGATGCCGGAAGTGAAATCTTTATTCACCCACCTTACAAAATAAAGGTTGGCGAACGGTTGGCTTATTGGGCTTTGGCCAAAACTTATGGTGTGGAAGGAATTGCATACAGCGGACCTATTTACAATAGTTGTAAGCTGAATGATAAAACAGTAGAAGTTCAGTTCGACTATGGCGAAGATGGTATGACACCCGAGAATGAAGAGCTGAAAGGATTCGAAATTGCCGGAGCCGATGGGAAATTTATTCCCGCACATGCCGAAATCATTGGTGGTTCCTCCATCGTGAAAGTCTGGAACGAAACCATTGCAGCCCCCAAAGAAGTTCGCTATTGTTTTCGCAATTACAAAGAAGGAAATCTATGCAATAATACAGGCATTCCTGCATCACCTTTTCGGGCAATATTAAAATGAAATGACAAAAACAAGTATAAATAAAAAAACAGAATGACAAATATGAAAAAACTAGTATTTTTAATGGCGATATTATTCACCATATCACTCAGCTCTCACGCAGCAAAGAAAAAAGGAGTAACGCAAAATAAAGAATCAATCATGTGGATTGACGGCGAAGCCAATTTTGCCCGGTTCAGTAGTCCGGATACCATCGATTTTTACCTGACCAAATTAAAATCACTTGGTTTTACGCAGGTCATTGTTGATGTTCGCCCTATCACCGGCGAAGTGCTTTACGAAAGTGCTTATGCTCCCCGCATGGAAGAATGGCAGGGCGCAAAACGAAGCAATTTTGATTATCTGGGTCGCTTTATCAAAAAAGGTCATGAATTAGGATTGAAAGTTCAGGCAGAACTCAATGTGTTTGTAGGCGGTCATAACTATTTCGATCGTGGAATTATTTATTCAAAACATCCTGAATGGGCTTCTATGGTATATACCCCCGAAAAAGGAATTATTCCTATTACGCAGGAAAAACAAAAATACGGTGCCATGGTAAACCCGATCAACCCGGAGTTTCAAACATACATTCTGAACATCATGAAAGAGATTGTTACAAAATACCCGAAGCTGGATGGGATTGTATTGGATCGTGCCCGTTATGATGGAATCAGTGCCGATTTCTCCGATTTGTCGAGAAGCAAATTTGAAGAATATATTGGCGAGAAGGTGGCTAATTTTCCTGCCGACATCTTTACCTGGAAGAAAAATGATGCAGGTAAATATGTTCCTGAACGCGGAAAGTATTTCCTGAAATGGGTGGAATGGCGCACCAAGAACATTTACGACTTTTTTGCATTGGCTCGTAAAGAAGTAAAATCGGTGAATAAAAACATTTCATTTGGAACTTATACAGGAGCGTGGTATCCTTCGTATTACGAAGTGGGTGTAAACTTTGCCAGCAACAAATACGATCCGAGCAAAGACTTTGACTGGGCAACACCAAACTATAAAAACTATGCTTACGGCGATTTGCTCGACTTTTATATGACCGGAAGTTATTATACCGACATTACCATTGAAGAGTATCATAAAAACAACCACAGTATTTGGAATGAAACCGATAGTCAGGCTCAATCCGGCACCTGGTATTGTGTAGAAGGTTCATGTGCACATTTAAGAACCATTCTGAAAGACAATAAATTTATGGGTGGTATTCTTGTTGATCAGTTTTACTCAAATCCGGCCAAACTACCGAAAGCTATTGAAATGAATCTGAAAGCTTCCGATGGTCTGATGGTCTTTGATATCGTACATATTATCAACAAAAATTTGTGGAAAGAAATTGAAGAAGGCATGATTGCCGGAGGTGCTTTGAAACCCGCTTCCAAAAGTAATAGTAGCACAAAATAAATGTCAGAGCTTGTATCAAAAGCACGCAAATGACTTTTGATACAGCCCTTTGATTACTAAAACACGAGGAATGAAAAATAAAGAAACAAGTCAACGGGCTTTTGCGCTGGATGCTTTGCGTGGATACGCCATCATTACGATGGTACTATCGGCAACCGTTGCGCCCGAAATACTTCCGGGCTGGATGTATCATACCCAAACGCCCCCTCCAACACATATTTACAATGCTGCTTTGTCGGGGCTTACGTGGGTCGATTTGGTTTTTCCTTTTTTTCTTTTTGCTATGGGAGCTGCATTTCCTTTTTCCATTGGTAAAAAGATGGAGAGAGGTGAAAGCCGGTTTCGAATGGTTTGGGATGCTGTATTACGCGGATTGCAACTCACGTTCTTTGCCATTTTTATCGAGCACTTTTATCCTTACATGCTAAGTTCCCCTCAGGATCCACGTGCATGGGGTCTTGCCATAGTAGCCTTTGCACTGCTTTTTCCCATGTTTATGCGTATTCCGTTGAAGATGCCGGTATGGGCACACAGGGTCATTAAACTATCAGCCTACGGTTTGGCTTTTCTGCTTATGATAACCGTACAATATGCCGGAGGCAGAACCTGGAGTTTGGATTCCAGCAATATCATCATTCTGCTACTTGCCAACATGGCTGTTTTTGGTTCTATCGTTTATACCCTGACCAAAAAGAACCGCTGGGCGCGCATTGCAGTGCTCTTTTGCTTAATGGCTATTTTACTATCATCAAGCGTAGAAAGCTCATGGGCTCAGGCACTATTCAATTTCACACCCTTTCCGTGGATGTATAAATTCACCTATCTGAAATACCTCTTTATTGTCATACCCGGTAGTTTTGCCGGAGAATATCTGCTGGAATGGATGAATCAACGCAATACAGGAGGAGGCATCCAATTTAAAAATGACCGCAAACTGTCGGGACTTTTATTGGTATTGACTATTATCCTTATTGTGTCAAACCTCTATTTTCTGTATTGTCGATTGTTGGTTGCCAACTTAGTGGTTACCGCTTTGCTATTGGGTATCGGTTATTTTCTTCTTCACAAAGAAGAGGGCTTCAACCAGCAATTATGGAAGAATTTATTTTATGCCGGGGCTTATTTGTTGTTCCTCGGGCTTTGTTTTGAATCATACGAAGGAGGAATAAAAAAAGATCCACCGAGTTATAGCTATTATTTTGTAACTTCGGGGCTCGCATTTATGGCGCTGTTGGCACTGAATATCATCTGCGACTTTTATGGATGTGTGCGTAGTACTAAGTTTTTAGTCATGTCGGGGCAAAACCCCATGATTGCTTATGTGGCCGGCGATTTGTTTATTATGCCTATTGCAGGTTTACTGGGAATAACCCCCTTACTCAAATACCTTAGTCTGAATGTGGGACTGGGCTTTCTGCGGGGTATTATTCTCACAGCTATTGCCGTATTGGTTACCATGTTTTTTACCCGAATTAAATGGTTTTGGAGAACATAAGCCTTACAAGGAGTGTTAAAGGATATAGATAAATAGTAGGAAGTAAATAGTCTCCTTCTTCAAAAAACGTTAGACGATACGGTTGTAATTTTAAGTCCCCTTTAGGGGATTTAGGGACGGTTTTCAACTATATTTTCCGCCCCAAGCCCCTAAAGAGGATGTTGAATAGTATCGTCTTTGAAAATTAAAAATGGTACATTATATGCGTCCCATTACTTAAACAATCGAATATTATATGTCTGCAACACCTGATTTGTATTACTTAGAAGTCGTCAAAACAAAGGCTTTCATTTTTCGAACTAATTTATTTAAATAAAATAAGATGCGATTAATAATCCAACCTGATTATTCAGGAATATCTACCTGGGTGGCCAATTACCTTGCCACCAAGATACGGAGTTTTGCCCCTACAGCCGAACGTCCGTTTGTATTAGGCTTGCCAACCGGATCTACCCCACTGAGCACTTATAAAAAGCTCATCGAGATGTATAATCTGGGACAGGTTTCGTTCAAACATGTAGTTACCTTTAATATGGACGAATATGTTGGCATTCCCAAAGCTCATCCTCAGAGTTACCACAGTTTTATGTGGGATAATTTTTTTAGCCATATTGATATCCTTCCAGAGAATGCACACCTACTGGATGGTAATGCCCCCGATCTGGAAGCTGAATGTGAAGCTTATGAACAGAAAATAAAATCGTTGGGTGGAATTCATCTGTTTTTGGGTGGTATTGGCGCTGATGGTCATATCGCTTTCAACGAACCGGGATCGTCCTTACACTCCCGCACCCGCATAAAAACTTTGACGCAAGATACCATCATCGCTAATTCCCGGTTTTTCAATAACGATGTGGACCTGGTTCCCAAGCTGGCACTGACAGTAGGAGTCGGAACCATTATGGACTCACATGAAGTACTGATTATGGTTAACGGACACAACAAAGCACTGGCTGTTCAGCAAGCTGTAGAAGGTTCGGTAAATCATATGTGGACCATCACAGCCTTACAGTTACACCAGCGGGGCATCATTGTATGCGACGAAGCTTCAACCTATGAATTAAAAGTCGGAACGTACCGGTATTTTAAAGAGATTGAGAAGATTTGAAGAGACAAAAGAGGAGAGAACAAAGACAAAAGAACAAAGAGTAAAGATTAAAGACGATAGACAAAATTAAAAAGATATGAAATACGATTTAAGTTCAAAGATAACGCTGGAACGCACTCCGGAACGTTACTACCGATCGAATGACATGATAGAAAGTCTTCGACAAACACGATATGAAAAACTGCGTACCAAGATTTTTGCGGAAGCAAACGAAGGGGTAAGCTTTATTGCACAAAACATAGCTACCCTGATTCGTGAAAAAGAGAAACAGGGCGAACGCTGTATACTGGGTTTATCGGGAGGACTCTCACCTCTGGGTGTGTACGATGAGCTGGTGCGCCTGCACAAAGAAGAGGGATTGAGCTTTGCCGATGTGGTGGTATTTAATGTCTCCGAGTTTTTCCCTATTCACGATCGGGAGATGCACTCCAATGCCGGATTGATACGGAAACACCTACTGGACAAGGTAGACTTTAATGCCGAAAACTTCTATACACCCGATTCTACAGTGAACCGCAGCAATGTATATGATTTTTGCCGGCATTACGAAGAACTGATTGAGCAAAATGATGGGTTGGATTTAGTGTTGGTCAGCGTGGGACTGGTAGGAAACATTGCCTACAACGAACCCGGATCTCAGGTTAGTACACTCACCAGACTTATGCTGCTCGACAATGAATCACAACGGGATTTGAAACATTATTATAGTTCCATTTCCGAAGTTCCCGACAGCGCGGTAACCATGGGGCTGTCCACCTTACTTAATGCCAAACAGGTGGTATTGCTGGCCTGGGGCGAACATAAATCGAGCATTCTGAAAGAAATTATTGAAGGAAAAGTGGACGATAATGTGCCGGCATCTTTCCTTCAGTTGCACAAAAACGCCATGGCGGCTATTGATCTGAGCGCAGCACAGCAACTCACCCGCATCAGCCATCCGTGGTTGGTAGGTCCTTGCGAGTGGAATGATATGCTTATCCGTCGCGCCATTGTGTGGCTTTGTGTTCAGACCGATAAACCTATTTTAAAGTTGACCAATAAGGATTATAACCAGCACGGACTGGATGAGCTCTTAGCCCAGTATGGTTCGGCATACAATGTCAATATCAAAATATTCAACGACCTGCAACACACCATTACCGGTTGGCCGGGCGGTAAACCCAACGCCGACGATAGCAATCGTCCGGAACGGGCAACCCCTTACCCCAAACGTGTATTGGTATTTAGTCCGCATCCTGATGACGATGTAATCTCGATGGGTGGCACTCTGCAGCGACTGGTCGATCAGGATCATGATGTACATGTGGCTTATCAGACTTCGGGAAACATTGCAGTGGGCGATGAAGAGGTGATTCGTTATGTGTCTCTGATGCTGAATGTACTCGACAGGTTTGATCCCCAAAACGAGAGCACCAGAGAAAAATATGCCGGCATCCTTCACTTCCTGAAAGATACCAAACAGGTAGGCGATTGCGATACGCAAGATGTGCTCTATATCAAAGCACAGATCAGACGCGAAGAAGCACGCTCAGCCTGTACATTTATCGGTATCAAACCGGAGAACGTGCATTTTCTCGATCTTCCCTTCTACGAAACGGGTAAGGTACAAAAAGGAAAACTGTCGGATGTCGATATCGTCAAAGTTATCGCTTTGTTAGACGAAGTGCAACCACATCAGATCTTTGTTGCAGGCGACCTGGCCGATCCGCACGGAACACACAAAGTCTGTCTGGATGCTGCATTGGCTGCTATTCACGAACTGAGAGACAAAGCATGGATGAAAGAATGTCGTATCTGGATGTACCGTGGTGCCTGGGCCGAATGGGAAATAGACCATATCGAGATGGCAGTGCCTATCAGTCCGGAACAACTTCGCAAAAAACGGAACTCCGTCCTGAAACACCAGTCGCAAATGGAAAGTGCCCCATTTCTGGGTAACGACGAACGCTTATTCTGGCAACGGGCCGAAGAACGAAATCAGGCAACAGCCTTATTATACAACAGCCTGGGACTTGCCTCCTACGAAGCCATGGAAGCCTTTGTGGAATATAAACCGGAATTGTAGAACGTTATCAAATACACTACTAACTAAAAGTCCCGTTGAATCAATAAATTCAACGGGACTTTTTTGTACACTGAACATATAGGTAAAGTTAATAATCTGAGTTGCTTTTGCCATTATCCTGTAAAAGATAAAATCATCTTCTAAGATAAAAATTCAATGCATATTTCAGAATTGCCTAATAAAAAAGAATCTACAAAAGCTAATGAAACAACTTTTATAGATCTTTTTATAACTTACTGGTGACTAACAGACATCAAGGAATTACCACCTCTGCTGGTTCACTATAATTCCAACGGCGAGTTCCACTACCCTTTGGAGTATCATAGTTAATACGTGATGCAGCTCGTACAAAAACAGTACGCCCCGAAGGAATGGCTCCGTTTGATTCTATCGTGATCGTTTTACCCAGCAATGAACCAAATGTAGAACCTGAGTATTCAATTTTACTGGACCAACGATCATCGCGTGCTCGGTATCCAACACTTGAAGAGTAACTTACAAACAGTTGCACATCTGTCACATTAAGAAAACTTGCGCTGTACCCTCCCATTGGTTCTATCTTTGCCTGAAAATCGTTTTCTGATACAGCTCGCGACACACGCACCTTTGCTGTAATTTTACCATTCATTACTGTTGGCTCACTTACGAACTCTACTTTCAAAAAAGGTTGTACCTCAAACCGAACTTTAGTGAGTCCACTTATATCGGTTGTTTTAGTCTCATCAGCAAGAGGCACACCACGTTCATCCTCTCGGATAAGCGGAATAAACGGTCCATCAATACGAATGTTATATTTTCCCTTAAATAATTTTGTATTTTGGAATGACCCATTTGGCATACAAAAGAAATCTGGATTAGGCGTAACGTTATCTCCATAACTAAGTTCTGTTAAACGGACACGAATTCCTTCACTGCCCTGATCTGTTTGCACAGGATCTCCTGTGGCAACATCTACTACCTCACCTTTTAGTGTTTCGGAAGGAGCATCATAATTGTCTATTTCGAACAAACTGCAGGAACTAAAAGAAAACAGCCCGCATAGTAAGATATAAAATGCTATTTTTTTCATATTATTTTCGATATACATTATTAAATTCTATTCATTAATTATCTGTTAGGTTGTTGATCGATAACAGCACTTTTAGAGACTTCACCACTGGGGATTGCAAAGTAATAATCAAGTATATTATAAGAAAATGTTTTCTGACTTACAGCCTGAAAATGTGCATCAAAGAAGTATTTATTTGTTGCCGTCGAGAAAAAAGGATACAAACCACGGAATCTGAAACTAGAGCTACTACTGTATAAATCTTTATTTCTAACTTCACCCCAAAATCCATCACGCCCATCATAATGCCATACACGCCAGCGTCTTAAATCCCATTTCGTTTTATGTTCAAGTGCAAGTTCTTTACGACGTTCTTTACGAACAATGTTACGTCCGATTTCATTAGAAGTAATACTACTTGTAAGCAATGAAGCCCCTGCTCTTTCTCTGATTTGATTTACAGCGTTGGTTGCAACTTGCAAAAGATCATCACCATCTGGTGATGCAACTCCAGCCAGCGATAACTCCACGGCTGCTTCAGCTGCATTAAGCAACACTTCAGCATAACGCATCAGAATAAATGGTTGAGCGGATTTACCTTCTCCCGCTTCAAATGAAGGATCAGGATTTAACCATTTACGACAATATAATCCGGTTAAACAGGCTTCTCCATTCGCATAAAATGGGCCATTGGCACCCGAAGCAGTAATTGTATCTCCATTATAGACCACTAATTCCTGGCTCGTACCAGAGTTAGGGCTAAGATATAAAGTTTTAGGCGAACTTTTATACGAACTCAAATGCTGATAAAGAGTCCCTGCATTTGCATAAGAATAATCTGTAAACAATGGTTTAACAGGAGCAGAACCTGTATAAACCCCATCTCTGATTTCAATTTCTTTTCCTTTAAATACATCTCCGGGAAAAATTACATACGCACGTAAACGAGGTTCAGCATTTTTGAAGAAATCAAGAGGAGTATCATACATCAAATAATTACCATTTGTATTTGAAGTCCCATCTGTAACCTTTATTGTTCCATCAGAATAACGATTGAACCCATCAAACAACTCCATAAAATCGAGAGTAGGACAAGTTCCAGAGGACAGAGGTGCGCGGAAAATAAAAGGAGCATTATACGCATCAAATCCATGAGTCATTGTCGGATACTGGTATTCTTTTACATATATATTCTCAGGGCTCGTAAGATCGCTAAACATATCCACCATATTCTGATACTGCGCTTCACGATCAGTAGGCGACCATTTTTTCTTATAAAGAGAATATTTTCCATCTTGCATCACTTTTTTAGCGGCTTTATAAGCTTCTGTAAAATATTTTTTAGAAGCGTCCTGCCATTCATTATCTGCAAAGCCCATTACACGAACACCTGTCTTTAATCCAAAACCAGTCAACCGTCCAGAAACAGTTTCATTATATTTAGCAACGCATCCAGCATATAACATCGCTTCCGATTTGAAAGACAAAGCCACATACTTGTTTGAATACCCGGTCTTAGGACTGGTAGTTTGCATAAATTCAGTAGCCTTATCATAATCTGCTAAAATCTGATCCCAAGTTTCTTTTTCGCTTGAACGCGGAACTTCCAAATTATCCAATTCTGCAGGATATTTAATTACTTTAGTTACAAGTGGAATTCCTCCGAATCTTTTTGCCATAGCATAAAAAACTGTAGCTCTGACATAATAAGCTTCACCTAAATAATGATTATAAGTTTCTTCCTTAAAGTTGTTTTTATATTTCGGCAAATTTTCCAGAAGGTAATTTGCATCTCTCACTAAAGAAAAAGCCTGACTCCAATATGGAGTATCTTCGCCTGTAAAGGCTGTACATATACCATCACGATTCAATGCTTCGCCTGTACCTTCAATTCCAAATGCTCCCAGCCAGGCATTATAAGTAATTCCCCATTGCGCCATATATTTAAAATCTTCGAATGGCATATAACTGTACATACGTGCCATATAAATATCCATCCCCGCTTCATTGGTCATTAAATCTTCATCTGTAATTGTATTTTTAGGCTGAATGTCTAAATCGTAACAGCCGGTAAAAAATATCACACTTATCAAAGGCAGAAAAAATATTCTTTTTATATTTATCAATTTTATATTCATAAGTATCAGTATTTATTATTAAAATGAAAGAGACAGACCTAACGTATAGGTTTTATTAAGAGGATATAACCTTCCAAGATCGTCACTCGGATGTTCTGGATCAACAAATTTGACTTTGGTTAATGTCAATAAATTATAGGCATTTGCAAAAACCCTCAAATTCATGGATGAAAGTGCTTTACTCTTGGGTAAAGTGTAGCCTATTTCAACACTTTTAAGACGTAAATAAGTAGTGTTTACAGTATTAAATTCAGAATTGCTATAAGGATAATTTCCTGTATAACCATAATAACCACTTGCCCATTTTATGTTCGGATCGTAGGGATCTGCGTTTGGATCTACCGGATGCCAACGATCAAGATATTGAGTGAGGGCACCACCTCCATTGCTACCCCATATGGAGTAAAGAGGCTCTTGATAAGTCATTGAACCGAGAGCTGATCCCTGGAACAATACACTAAGGTCAAATCTTTTATAGGTTCCATCAAAACTTAAACTAAAGTTTAACCATGGCGTTTGGTCATATGTTGTTGGATGAACATCCTGACTATTAATTTCTCCATCGCCATTCCAGTCAACATATTTATAATTTCCGGGAAGCACATTATTTTCTTTATATACATTATACGTACGAATATCTTCCCAACTAGTATAACGGCCAGCACTTCCATATCCCCAAACAATACCCTGGTAACGGTTGTTAAGATTGTCGTTACGCCATTTATCATAAGAATTACCATAACCTCCATTTTGTACAGCCGTTAAATACATTTGACGGGTAATGGTTCCTATAGCCTTTACTTTATATGTCAAGTCACCAATTTTATTTTTATGGGTTAACTCTAAGTCGATACCGAAATAACGGTCACTATTTAAATTTTCTTGTGGAGCTTCAGCACCAACTACTGTCGGTAATGTTGTTGAACTTTGAGCAAATATTCCACTTCTATGACGGTCAAAATAGTCAAAAGTAAATCCAAATAAGCCATTCCAGCCTTCGAAATCAACTCCAAAGTCAAATGTTTTGGATGTCATCCAAGTTGTTGATGTGTTTGGTAGGGCAGATCTGCTAACGGCAGATACAAACTGATCATTGAATATATAACCAGGAGCCCATTGATTGTAATAGCCACTGGCAGAATTGCTATTAGTAGCAGGATAAGTGTATCCGGATATCCAACCATAAGAGTTTGCATTCTGGTCATCCCCCATTTCTCCATAGCTAACTCTGAGTTTTAACTGATCGGTAAATGAAAGAAAGTCGATACTTTTAAACAATGGCTCTTCAGATATGCGCCAGCCTAAAGAGGCAGATGGGAAAAATCCCCATTGATGTCCGGGAGCAAATTTTGAAGAACCATCGTTACGAAATTGAACTTCGGCGATATATCTTGTTCCGTATGTATAGTTTAACCTTCCGATCCTAGATGCATAAGCGAGATCATATAAATCAGATGAAGATGTCGACATCCCGCCTAATTGATTTTCATCCTCACCGGCAAAAAGATATGGGGTTGAGAAAGCCAGATTTCTTTGAGCATAAAAATTATCCCCAACCCGTTTTTGGCTTTCAAAACCAAAAACACCAGTCAGATTATGTTGGCCAAAACTACGATTGTAATTTAATAAGAATTGCCATAGATTCTGTTGTTTACTGTAGAATGATCTGCTTAATTGGCTTGGAGAACTGGAATTATATAGTTTTTTATCGTATGAATTTGTTATGCTGCTATAAGCATATTGATAATATTCTTTGCGATATGCAGTGTTGTCATACATTTTGTAGTCAAAACTATATAAAAATTTAGCTGATAACCCTTTCAAGGTGTGTGAGACTGTTTCGAAATCATATGTAAGAGTAGCCGATGTTTGTAAATTTTTCTGAGTATATTTTCTATAACCTGAAATGTCGGCAGTCATTTTAGCCACTGTGTTTTCTTCTAGATCAAGTCCTTCGTAATTCAACATAGTATTGGCGTCATCTGCATATGCAGGATATAACACTCCTTGTCTCCAGTAATTACGAATAATATCTGTAGATGTAGAATAAGGATTGTTTTGTTGGTCGAGCATACCAGCTACGTTTAAGTTAAACCTTAATCCGGGGGCTATTTTTGAGTCAATGTTACTACGCAAGTTAGTTTTGTTATAATTTAAATCTCCTGATTTGAAAAATCCAGCCTGAGAAAGATAGCCCATGCTCACATAATATTGAGTTTTCTCATTTCCGCCGGAAATGCTAATATCATGTTGTGTTTGGGGTACATAACTTGAAAATATTAATGAATTCCAGTCTGTAGAACGGCGGCTCCCATTACTAAAAGACTCAAAATCAGCATTTGTATAAGTTAGACTCCCGCCGTTTATGTTATTCATCGATTTTTCATTGTACAACGTCATGGTTTGATAAGCATTGGCAAGTTCCGGCATCTTGCTTGGTTGCTGAAGCGTAAAAGATGCGTTATACGTAACTTTAGACTTACCATTAGTGGATCCTTTTTTAGTGGAAACAAGAACAACTCCGTTAGCTCCACGTACACCATAAATCGCGGCTGAAGCATCTTTTAAAACAGATATATCTTCAATGTCATTGGTGTTTAATCTTTGGAAATCTGCAACCTCACGTGGAACTCCGTCGATAACTACAAGGGGAGATCCCATGCCTCGAATATCAAAGTTATCGTTGTACGATCCAGGTTCTGAACTTTTTTGCCATACGCGAACCCCTGCAACTTTACCTGTAAGCATGTTTTGAGGGTTTTCATTCTTGGTTTTAATCAAATCCTCACCAGTTACTCCGGAGACTGCTCCTGTTAAAGTTACTTTCTTTTGTACACCGTAGCCTACAACGACAACTTCTTCTAACGATGTGTTATTTTCGGTCATTACCACATTAACAACGGAGTGTCCGTTGATTTTTTCCTCACGAGTTGTGAGCCCCACATACTTGAATACTAAAGTTGCATTTGCCGGAGCATTTATGGAAAATCGTCCATCGATGTTTGTCACTGTTCCATTAGTCGTGTTTTTTATGATGATGTTAGCTCCGATAATCGGTTCATTGTTTTGATCAGTTACCTGACCTGTCACTAATTTTTCCTGAGCCATTACAGACAACGGGAAAACGGAAACAAGTAAGAGTAACATGTTCAGAAAGCGTAATGATTTCATCTTTTTTACATGTTGTTTTTTTATCATACTGTTAAATTTAAATTGGTTTTATTTTTCAATTTCATAGCGAGCTAATGTAGCATACTCTGCAGCAAAAGCAAATGTGAACATTCCCTCCATACTATTATTACTGTTGTCATGACTCCAACCAAGTAATAAATTAGTAGGCAAAAATCCCTTGTAAAGGAATTTCTCATATCCATAGTCTAGATTCTGCTGAAAACTGCCAATACACACTGATGCGTTTTTGAATATCGGATACACATCTATATATCCACGCATCAACACTCCATTAAACCAGTTATTGAAACCACTCAACTCGTAAGTGTAATATCCACTCACTGTAGCATCTTTCTTAGCAAAACACCCAAAACTTGCTTTTGTCAGCTTTGAAGCATCATCCAGATACGTACTGATACCTGTTACCCGATAAAGGTCTGCGGCTCCGGAAAGCATCGTACCTGTATTATAAGAATAGGCTGTTCCAACTTTATCCCGTAAATTGACATGTTGGCGATATTGAACTCCATTCACCGTTTCATAGACAACATCACAGGTTGGATCGCACCCTCCCATCATATCATAATACACTCCATCCGATCGCATTAAATTATTCTTCTGCCAATCATATACAGCTTTTGCAAATTTCAGATAATAGTCGCTTTTTTTCATATTCATTGTTTTTCGACTACCATCAGTGCTGATATAACGATATGTTATCTGGTCATCTTTTTCTTTGTAGAGTTCATATAACCAGACCAAAGGACTTACCATAGGACCATTGCTACACGAATGTTTTGTTACATATCCAGGTCCCCAGGTGATGCCTCCATATTCTTTGCCATTGGCATCAGGCACACAATCCCAACCATCAAGCACATAATCGGTAAGATATTCGGCTTCTGTCAGGTAAATGTTATTCCCGGTCAATTTGTAAGCTTCCACCAATTCTCTTATCAGCCATTGCTGATCGTCGTACACGTTATGAATTCCTTCCACAAATGCAGATCCTTTAGAACCTCCTCTATCAACGCCATACACCGACCACTTCCTGGTTTGCGTATATGATGTTAATGTAAAAGTTCCTTTGTAGTAAGCTGCGTTTTCATAAAGTTTATTGAGCAATTGCGTATACTTAGTAAAATGCAAATCATAAAGTTCGGTATCTCCATGATCTTTTTGAGTCTGAAGCGCATGCAATATTGCATTTACTGCTTCAATAGAACTTGTGTACATCCAGACACTTCCTTTTTCTTCGGAACGAATACCAGTATAAGGATTGTAATATCTAGCCATGGCCATACCATCTCCTGTAAAATGGCAATTTATAGCATTATCCACAATCTGTATTGCGCGTAGAAGATTTTGTTTGGCAAGACTTTCGGTGACATTTCCTCCTCCATTGTCCGAATCGGAATTTTTACCGCAAGCACTAAAAACAAGTAAAGGACATAGAATAGTGAAAATTATTTTTTTCATAATTTATTAGTTTAGATTTAAGCTATAAATAACGAGTTTATTTTCGTCCGTATTTGTTGATTCACCCTTATATACTCCAAGTGCAACAACGACATTACTTCCATTAAACTGCGACAGATCATATACAAAAGAAGCATATCCATCCGGATTATCAGCTCCACCATTGTTATGTTTAAATTTCCAACAACCATTGGCAGATGCCGAAGCGTCCTGAGCTGTATTAGAGGACGGAGCAATATGCGTTACCGTACCATCCTCTTGTATTACAGTAACTTTAAAAAAGGTGTAATTACTGCCAAAATTTCTCGTTTTAAATATCAATCTATTATTTCCTGAAGCAATTGCAAACTTTGCATACAAATAAGATTCAGGCGTTTGAGTATCAACGGCTGTATTACCGCGGGTCTTTATCAAATAACCCTCTGACGGGAATACTTCCGGATCTTTGTTTAAAGGAACAAAAGACCATTCAGCAAGTACATGATTCACTGTTCTCCACGACCGGTATGCATCTTTATAGTTATCACGATTTCCGCTGACAGGACTTATACCTGTAAAGTTTTTTTTCGTTTGTACCATAGTTGAACGCACCATTTCCTTTGTCAGTTTCCAGTTATTTATTACTTCTGTACCTGGTAACCAACTCCAACCTTCAACTTTTCTGTCTGCAAAACGAATTGCACGAAGAACAAGTTGTTTCCAGTAATCACCAGTTTCTTTGCGGTAAATTCCAATGACAACAATAACTTCTTTACCAATATATGCACTTAGATCGAAATCGAAATCGGCATAATCTCCCGATCCATAAGTTTTTGTGTCCCCTATTTTTACAGTTGTTGGATTTGAAGCTGACAGATCTATCACTTGAACCCCAAAATAAGCCGGCGAAGTAGCGTCCGCATCGTGGGTTCGCAATCTTATCGAGAGAATTTTATTATCGGCAGTAATTTTCTTACTTCCATAAATAAATGAATCGAAATGGTCAAGATCAGCGGGATTACTTTGTTCAACTCCATTATTGCGGATTTGAAGTGTAGTACCTTCATTCTGTTCATCCCAGGCACCTCTCAGATCCAAGGCGCACATATAGTCAGTTGACCAATCCCAGTGAGGATAAGAATCTCCGTTACGTCCACCGCGATACTCATTATAATACCATTTATCTGCTTTCTGCAAGTCTTCAACGATCAGTCCAGGCAATAGCTCAACACCACCCATTCTCGCATCCAGTGTCACTACATTATTTGAAAAATTGTCTTTTGAGAGTGTTTTAGTAATTGTTGCGTAATCGGGTTTACTAAATGTCACGATGTAATCGCTGACAGGCAAATTTTTGATTTCATACTTGCCATCAGCCCCTGTTATTGCTGTATCATTCGCACTGACACTTACTTTCACCCCTGCAAGAGGAGCATTCCCATTTCGGGCATCAATCACAGTTCCTACAATTCTTGCAGGCGCATCTATCAGCGAAATGTTTACTGTTGCCTGCTCATTTGCGTTAAACTTTGAGGCTGTAACAGTGGCACTGGTTGTTTTGTAACCATCTTTAGAAAATACAATAGCATGTGAGTCTATAGACACATCTTTTACTACATATTTACCATCTGCTGCAGTGCTTACTGAGCCATCAACTCCAGGAATCACGACCTTAACATCTGACACAGCCATTCCTAGCTCATCAGTAACAATACCCACTACTGTGCCTAGATCTTTCCCAGAAGGATCATTTCTATCGCAGGAATTGAATATAAGCATTAAAGTAACTCCAAAGACTGCGAACAAAAAAGTCCGCCATTTTTTTGCTTGTTTCATACGTAAAATAACTTTTTTAATTTAAGGATTATTATTTATATTGAGAATTATTATTGCAATTATAAATGAGTGCTCTGTTATTCTGATTAAATTAATCTTTGAGTTTTTGCTCTACAAAAATCAAGATTAAGTATAATTGAACAGATACGTGTATGTGAAATTCCAGTAATATCCATTATCTTTTTGAAACTTTCTTCAAATATCAGCTCCAGTGATTAATTAATGGGTTAAAAACGGGTTATTGACCAACAAAAAAACATTAATCACATCAAAGCAAATATATAAAATATTTTATAGTATTCATTTTATGTACATTACAGTTCATTTAAGTCATTCTACTTTGCCTTGTTTTATGAAAAAATCAGAAACAATCATGAACCTTTATATCCTTGGAGAACGATTACTTTCATCGCATTTTTCTTATTTCGAACTCTTCTATCCGTATTATTGATTATTTTTGCAATCTGTAAAACACCTTTTTCAATATGTTATGAAATTACACTTCCATTATAGCGGATTCCTTCTTATTTATTTTCTATTATTAAACACAAACACATTTGCTAGTGGGCTGAGATTTAATGGTAGTGAACATCTTATTGACGAGCGAACATCTTATGATGTATTCAGCCATAAATCTCCCTTGTTCTCTGAAAAACTTGATATAAGCTTTGACATCTCTCTGCTTGAGCCTTCTCACTTCGGTTATATAGTCCGAATCAAAAACAATGAGGCTAATAAAACATATAATCTATCCTATTACATTGACGGCTCTTTTACATTGTTTAAATTCAATAAAGAAGGTGGAAAAAATCTGATTACAGTAAGATTGCGGAATGAAGAATTACAAAAACTTCATTGGTTCAGAGTTTCTATTGCTTTTGATTCTAAGAAGCATTCATTGTCATTAGCTCTTAACAATCAAATATTCAAAGTAACCAATATCAATTTGCCTCAAGTCTGGAGGCCTGACATCTGCTTTGGAAGAAGCGAATATTTAATCGATGTACCTTCATTTGCAATCAAACAGCTATCGGTATCCGACAAAAAACACACTTACATGTTTCCACTCAAAGAGAGTAAAGGAAATGTTGCCCATAATATAAAAGGAGAAAGCTTTGGTCACATAACCAATCCGGTATGGCTTATCAATGACGCTTATTACTGGACATATAAACAGGCATTCAAATCTGCCAGAATTGCCGGTTGTAACTTCGACAATAAAACAGACAATCTATACGTTTTTAACAGAGATTCTCTCATAACTTACAACCTGCGTACCGGAAGTAAAACTTCAGAAGCATTTCAGGAAAAATGTCCGGTCGATATATTTCTAGGGACAAATTTCTTAGACAACAATGCGCAAAAATTATATGTCTACGAGGTATGTAATGAGAAAAAAGAGAAAGGACCAAACGTAGCCGTTCTTGACTTAAAAACAAAAAAATGGAATATTGTGAGTTATGTTTCAATCTATATGCAACTACATCATCACAGCACTTGTTTCGATTCTGAAAATAAGCGCTATTTCATTTTTGGTGGATTAGGTGGATTCGGTGGCTTTGGAAATATGCAATACAGCAAGAGCCTGTTCTCCTACAACTTTAAGACTAACAAATGGGATTCATTGCAATTGAGTGGAAACAAGATTAATCCTCGTTATTTTTCATCGATGGGTTACCGAAAAGACAACAATTCACTTTATATATTCGGTGGTATGGGGAATGAATCCGGCGAACAGATAGTAGGACGCCGTTATTTTTACGACCTGCACAGAATCAACCTAAAAAACAATACGGTCACTAAACTGTGGGAATTACCCTGGAGCAAAGAAAATATCGTTCCCGTGAGAGAAATGATTATTCAGAATGACTCCTGTTTTTATACGCTTTGCTATCCTGAACATTTTTCAAAAACATTCCTTAAGCTATACCAGTTTTCTATTAAAGATGGTTCGTATAAAATTTTAGGAAACTCAATTCCTATTCGATCCGAAAAAATAAAAACAAAAGCAAATATATATTATTCAGCCAGCATGAACTGCTTATTTGCCGTTGTTCAGGAATTTGACAATTACGATATATCTTCGTGTATTAAGGTGTATTCATTAGCTTTTCCTCCAATCAGTCATCAGGAATTGACCTCATTAGAATCGTCCTCTGGCATCAATATGCTCATGATAATCTCAGTATTTACTTTTCTGTTGGTGGGTGCAATAGCAGCATTCATAATTGTGAAACGCAAAAAAGGGCAATTGCGAGAAGAAGAAGAAATAGTCTATCTGAATACTCATGAAAATACTCCGAACAAAGCTACGCAGATTCAAAGTGTAGCTCCAAAGCCAAACAGTATCTACCTGTTCGGCCAATTTCGAGTTTTAGATAGGAAAAACAGAGACATTACATACATGTTCAGTTCCAAATTAAAGCAAGCCTTTCTGACTATACTGCAATACAGTTTAACAGAAGGTATCTCTTCTCAACGATTGAGCGAATTACTTTGGCCTGACAAACCTGAGGATAAGGTTAAAAATTCAAGAGGCGTGACAATCAATCATCTGAGAAGAATAATGAAAGAGCTGGATGGAATCGAACTTGTTTATGAAAAAGGATTATTTAAGATTGTTCTTATTCCTACTTTATGTTACTGTGATTATATGCGGTGCATTGAACTTATCGAGACTGATACAATAGAACAGAACAGTTTGGAATTTATCAATATAATAAAACAGGGAAAATTTCTAAAATCAATTGATATGCCTGATTTTGACACATTCAAAGAGAATATGGAAAAAATACTAGAACCGGCATTATTAATTAACGTTGAAAAGGCCTTTAATAACGAAGCTTATAATCTCACCATTATACTGTGTGACGCTCTGTTTTATATTGATCCGATAAACGATGATGCAGTTTATTACATCATTCATGCCTTAACGAAACTAAGACTTGAAAACGATGCAAAAAAACGTTATTTCCTTTTTGTAAAGGAATACAGGAAAATGATGGGAAAAGAATATCCTGTATCATTCTCTGAACTATCAGGCGGAAAGAAACGAACTCAAAAAAAATAGTATTGTTTAGTGCCTAAAATAATTTTATCTCTTATTTCAGCACTGGTTAATGAAATTACATCAAAAATAACCGGAAAATAACCTTAAAAATAATCCTGTTTTCACATATTTGCACCATGTTATAAGTGAGCAAGTTTAAAACTGTTTACCACGATTAAAACCGCAAATAAATCCATGAGAAAACAAAGCATTATTTTTTTAGTTTTTACAACTCTTTCCACTCCTCTTTTTTGTCAATCCGCCATAAAAAAGGAGAAGCCTGAAAAAACAGCATTTCAAACTTCACAGCCATGGCGACCGTCTATCGATAATCGTGGCGACGTAGCAATCATCTATGGTACTGGAGGGAATCCATCTGACCAGAAAAAACAACTTCGATTTGAAGAAAGAGTCAAGTCCTGGCAACAGCAAGGTTATTCCACTCACTTTATGACAGGTATAGCCTGGGGTGAATATAAAGATTATTTCACCGGACAATGGGATGGAAAAACTCACTTAGATGAAGGACAAGTACAGCAAAACGGAGACACAATTTGGCACGGTCATTTGGTTCCCTATATTGTTCCTACCGAAAATTTCCTGAAATACCTGAAAGAAGTACATATTAAGCGGGTAATAGATGCCGGAATAGATGCAATATACCTCGAAGAACCTGAGTTTTGGGCACGTTCTGGGTATAGCGATGCTTTCAAAAAAGAATGGAAAAAATATTACCGATTCGATTGGCGTCCTCAGCATGAATCTCCGGAAAACACCTATCTATCCAATAAATTAAAATATCAACTGTACTACAAAGCACTGGAAGATGTTTTTACTTACGCTAAAGCATATGGCAAAAGCAAAGGGATGAATGTTCGTTGTTATGTACCAACACACTCACTGATTAATTATTCGCAGTGGATGATTGTGAGTCCGGAAGCCAGTTTAGCATCAATGACCTGTGTAGACGGCTATATCGCACAAATTTGGACAGGAACCTCGCGTGAACCAAACTACTACAATGGTCTGGCTAAAGAACGAGTGTTCGAAACAGCATTTCTCGAATACGGCTCCATGGAGTCTATGACCGCTCCCACCGGACGTAAAATGTTTTTCCTGACCGACCCAATAGAAGATCGTTCACAGGATTGGGTTGACTATAAGAGAAATTACGAAGCAACATTTACCGCTCAATTGCTCTATCCAAATATTGCCAATTATGAGATCATGCCCTGGCCTGAACGTATATACGAAGGAATGTATCGCAAAAGCAAAGATAGTGAAGAACGGATAAGAATTCCCCGACACTATTCAACACAAATGCAGGTCATGACTAATGCGTTGAATGACATATCAGTCTCGACAAATAAAGTCTCCGGATCGCAAGGTATTTCAGTATTATTAGCCAATTCGTTGATGTTTCAACGCTATCCCACTCACAATGGTTACGAAGATCCGCAGTTGTCTAACTTTTACGGTCTCGCTTTACCTTTTCTAAAACGGGGTATTCCGATAAAAACCGTACATATTGAAAATCTATCGCTGGATGAGACATTGAAGGACACTAAGATCTTATTAATGACTTATTCCAACATGAAACCTCTGTCGGCAAAAGCACATGAATGCCTTGCCGGATGGGTAAAGAATGGAGGAATAATTGTTTATAGTGCCCGTGATAACGATCCATATCAAACCGTTCAGGAATGGTGGAACACTGGAGAGAATAAATACGCTGCTCCGTCCGATCATCTTTTCGGAAAAATGAATATCGGACCTACTCCCGAGCAAGGAGAATACACTTACGGAAAAGGAACCGTATATGTATTCCGCCACGACCCAAAAGAATATGTATTGGCAAATCAGGGCGATAGAGAACTTGTGAATATTGTGAAACAGCTATACGAGCGAAAGGCAAAAGCAGGAAAACTTATTTTCAAAAACAACTTCTCCCTGCAAAGAGGAAATTATCAGCTGGTATCTGTAATGAATGAAAGCGTAAACAACAATCCTTATATATTGACAGGTATGTTTGTTGATCTGTTTGACCCTCAATTATCCATAGTCAATAAAAAACTTATTGAGCCCGGATCACAAGCCTTTTTATATGACATCAAAAAGGTAACTGATAAAAACAGACCTCAGGTATTGGCTACAGCTGCACGTATCTATAAAGAAAAGATCAACTCCCGTGAATATTCTTTTATAGCAAAAAGTCCTGTAAATACAACCAATATCATGCGGATCCTCTTACCATCAGAGCCCGTATCGTACAGCATAAAAGATCTTGGTGGAAACATTCAGAAGAATGCTTCATGCGATTGGGATAAAAACAGTAAAACCTCCCGCGTTGTTTTTGATAACAATCCGGAAGGTATTATAGTTACAATTAGGTATTAAAATACAATTCTGTTTTTCAGATATTTAGAAAGTCTATAATGTTTAATGAAAACACAAAAATATGATTAAGAAACTAATAACACTATTCTCACTAAGAGTCTTTCTATTTGCAGGCATTGCACGTGGAGAAGATTTTAATGTCGTAAAAAACAATCTCAGGCCATCAGCCTATCCATTGATTACAATCGATCCTTACACAAGTGGATGGGCATTCACCGATAAGCTCTATGATGGCAGTGTAAAACACTGGACGGGAAAAGATTTTCCTTTACTGGGTGCCATCAAAGTGGATAAAAAAGTATATCGTTTTATGGGGACGGAAGATGTCACCTTACTCACCCTAATACCAACTTCGGAACAGGGAAAATGGGTTGGAAAATATACAACCACACAACCTGCAGACAACTGGACAAAAAAGAATTTTGACGATACGGGCTGGAAAGAAGGTTCGGGCGCTTTTGGTACAACCGAGAATGAATTTACAGCCAAAACAAACTGGCAATCTGAATTTATCTGGGTCAGACGTACCATCAATCTGAACAAAGATCTGGCCGGTAAAAAAGTATTTCTGGAATTCTCACACGACGATGATGCGATTATCTACATCAACGGAATAGAAGTGGTAAACACCGGAAATACCTGCAAAAAAAATGCTCTTCAGCCATTATCCCCTGAGGTTTTGGCTACACTGAAAAAAGGAGAAAATGTTATTGCCGGATATTGCCGCAACAGAGTAGGAAACGGGTTACTTGATTTTGGTTTAGTCGTTGAAAAAGAAAATCAGGAGTTAATGCCACAAACTGCAGTACAAAAATCAGTAGATGTTCAGGCTACACAGACACATTACGTATTCCAATGCGGGGGTGTTAATCTAAAACTGACTTTTTCGGCACCACTCTTTATGGATGACCTGAAACTTCTCTCCCGTCCGGTAAATTACATCTCTTATGAAGCTGTGTCTAACGATGGAAAAGCCCACGAGGTGAGCATCTATTTCGAAGCTTCAACGGCATGGGCATTAGACAAACCGCTGCAAAAATCGAAATTGGAAGGTTTTACCGACGGAGATCTGTTTTTTCTCAAAACCGGAAGCGCGGACCAACAGATTCTGGCTAAAAAAGGAGATGATCTGAGAATTGACTGGGGGTATTTCTACCTGGTCGGCGACAAAAAAAATATGATTCACGCCATTGGCGATAGTTATGACTTAAGAAAAGGATTTATCTACGGGAAACAAAAAGAGATGATCACTAAACGCGAAAGCGCTACCGATCGTTTATCGCTGACGCAATCGTTGGGTAATGTCAACAAAGCTGTTGCCGGAAAAATCATGGTTGGTTACGATGATATTTATTCCGTTCAGTATTTTGGCAAAAACCTTCGTCCTTATTGGAATTCCACCAACGACCAGACAATAGTAGGGCAGTTTCAGAAAGCAAATCAGGAATATAAATCATTAATTGGCAGATGCAATGCATTTGATAGAAAGTTGATAACAGATGCAACCCAATCGGGTGGTAAAGAGTATGCTGCGCTATGTGCTGCTGCATATCGTCAGGCAATTGCAGCTCATAAACTGGCAGAAGCTCCAAACGGTGATTTATTGTTCCTTTCTAAAGAAAACTTTAGCAATGGATCTATCGGAACCGTGGATGTAACTTATCCATCATCCCCATTGTTCTTATATTACAATCCGGAACTGGCCAAAGGATTGATAAATTTCATTTATTATTATAGCGAAAGTGGTAAATGGACTAAGCCATTCCCTGCACATGACATAGGTACTTATCCTATTGGCAACGGACAGACTTACGGTGGCGATATGCCGGTTGAAGAAGGTGGTAACATGCTTGTTCTGACAGCGGCAATAGCTGCAGCAGAAGGAAATGCAAGATATGCAGAGAAACACTGGAACGTACTAACCACCTGGACCGATTATCTGGTTGAGAAAGGACTTAACCCGGAAAACCAACTTTGTACCGATGATTTTGCAGGGCATTTCGCACACAATACCAATCTTTCTATCAAAGCCATCATGGGAGTTGCATCGTATGCCTATATGGCCGATATGTTGGACAAAAAAGACCAGGCAAAAGCCTACTACACAAAAGCCAAAGACATGGCAACCGAATGGGAAAAGTTAGCAAATGATGGCGATCACTATCGTTTGACCTTCGACAAACAGGATACCTGGAGTCAGAAATACAATCTGGTTTGGGATAAAATTTTAAAGACAAATATCTTCCCGAACCAAATTGCAGAAAAAGAAATAAAATACTATCTGACCAAACAAAATAAATACGGTTTGCCTTTAGATAACAGAGAAACTTACACCAAAACCGACTGGATTATGTGGACTGCAACACTGGCTAATGATCAGGCCACTTTTGAACAATTCATCCATCCCGTGTATCTGTTTATGAACGAAACAAGCGACCGCGTTCCCATGTCCGATTGGATATTTACAGACAAGCCAAATCAACGCGGATTTCAGGCACGTTCAGTAGTCGGTGGATATTTTATTAAAATGCTTGAAAATAAGTTGAAGTAAGTATGAGAAAGATTCAGATAATATTTGTTGTTGTTTTATTAGTTAACTGTTTACGAACACAGGCTATCACACCTGTGGATTATGTAAACACCTTGGTTGGATCGCAGTCCAAGCATATTTTGTCGAACGGAAACACGTATCCCGCCATAGCTTTGCCCTGGGGCATGAACTTTTGGATGCCACAAACCGGCATGATGGGCGATGGTTGGGCATACACCTACGATGCCGACAAAATAAGAGGGTTCAAACAAACCCACCAACCAAGTCCATGGATCAACGATTACGGGCAATTTGCAATTATGCCCGTAACCGGTGAGCCCAAATTTGATGAGGAAAAAAGAGCCAGTTGGTTTTCACACAAAGCCGAAATTGCAAAACCGTATTATTATAGTGTATACCTAACGGATCATGATGTATTAACCGAGATTTCACCCACCATGCGTGCAGCAATATTCCGGTTTACATTTCCACAAAACGAGAAATCGTTTATTGTGGTGGATGCCCTGGATGAAGGATCGTATGTGAAGATTATCCCCGGCGAGAATAAAATTATCGGGTACACAACTAAAAACAACGGTGGGGTACCGGATAATTTTAAAAATTACTTTGTGATTGTTTTCGATAAACCGTTTACTTATAAGTCCACTGTTAGTGAAAACGAGATGAAGCAAAACCGGTTGGAAACCGAGAACAAACATGCAGAAGCTATCATCGGTTTTTCTACCAAAAAAGCGGAAGTTGTTCATGCACGGGTGGCATCGTCATTCATTAGTTTCGAACAGGCAGAACTTAATCTAAAAGAACTTGGCAACGACTCATTTGACCAGATAAAAGAAAAAGGCAGGAAAGAATGGAATAGGGTATTAGGTAAAATTGAGGTAGAAGATGGTAACATCGATAATCTACGCACATTCTATTCCTGCCTTTACCGTTCGGTATTATTTCCACGGAGCTTCTACGAAATTGACGCTAAAGGCAAAGCGGTTCACTACAGTCCTTACAACGGACAGGTATCACCCGGCTACATGTTTACCGACAGTGGTTTTTGGGATACTTTTCGCTGCCTGTTTCCATTTGTCAACCTGATGTATCCATCGATGAATGCAAAAATGCAGGAAGGTCTGGTGAATGCATATAAAGAAAGTGGCTTTCTTCCCGAATGGGCAAGTCCGGGGCACAGAGGTTGTATGGTTGGAAATAACTCGGCATCCATTGTGGCAGATGCTTATCTGAAAGGGATAAGGGGATATGATGTTGAAACATTATGGAAAGCTGTTGTGCATGGAACCAATGCAGTACATCCGAAAATCAGTTCAACCGGACGTTTAGGATACGAGTATTACAACAAACTTGGTTATATACCGTACGATGTAAATATCAAAGAAAATGCAGCGCGAACACTGGAATATGCCTACGACGACTGGTGCATCTACAAGTTAGGGAAAAAATTAGGAAAATCAGAAAAAGAAATCGGCATTTACGCCCAACGTGCCCTGAACTATAAAAACCTGTTTGACCCCACACAGAAACTAATGCGGGGTAAAAATCAGGACGGCAGCTTTCAGTCGCCATTCAATCCATTGAAATGGGGGGATGCCTTTACCGAAGGAAACAGCTGGCATTATACCTGGTCGGTATTCCACGATCCACAAGGACTGATTAATCTGATGGGAGGAAAAGCAAACTTTAACCGCATGATGGATTCAGTATTTGTTATGTCACCTGCTTTTGACGACAGTTATTACCACGGAGTTATTCACGAAATTCGTGAAATGCAAATCATGAATATGGGACAATATGCCCACGGTAACCAACCCATACAGCACATGCTTTATTTATACAATTATTCGGGCGAACCCTGGAAAGCACAGTACTGGATTCGCGAAGTGATGGACAAACTATACACATCGGCACCCGACGGCTATTGTGGCGACGAAGATAATGGTCAGACATCTGCCTGGTACGTTTTTTCGGCCATTGGCTTTTATCCAGTATGTCCCGGAAGTAATGAGTATGTGTTAGGCTCTCCCCTGTTCAAAAGTGTAAAACTCCATCTTGAAAATGGAAAACAGGTAACTATCGAAACAGAGAATAATTCAAAAGCCAATAGATATATCTCCTCGATGACTGTGAACGAAAGTCCTTTTCCGAAAAATTATCTGACTCAGGAACTCCTGACACAAGGAGCTAAAATCCGGTTTCAGATGTCGGACCTTCCCAACAAGCAGCGTGGTACAAAAGAGACCGATTTCCCCTACTCTTTCTCTACAGAACTGAGAAAATAGTATAACCCAATGTGAGTTTTTTCTGAGCCTTGTTCAGAAAAAACTCACATTTTATTCAGTTTAATCACTGCTTAAATTGTAATCTAAATGAAAAAAACAATTTCAGGCTTTTTGGTTGTAGGTATGTTGCTTTGCACAGCTGCCTTACATGCACAAAAACTAACCATAGCCACTTATAATATTCGTTATGAAAATGCCGGCGACCTGTCCAACGGCAATGGTTGGGAAAAACGTTGTCCGGTTATTTGTAAAATTATTCAGTTTCACGATTTCGATATCTTTGGAGCACAGGAAGTCTTACAGCATCAATTGACAGACCTACTAAGCTCCTTACCCGGCTATGCATATATCGGAGTAGGACGCGACGATGGAAAAGAAAAAGGAGAATATGCACCCGTTTTTTATAAAACCGACAAATTTAAACTTCTCCGGTCGGGGCATTTCTGGATGTCGGAAGTAACAGATAAACCCAACAAAGGATGGGATGCTGTATTGCCCCGCATCTGTACCTGGGGAAATTTTCAGGACAAAAAGAGTGGATTTCGCTTTTGGTTTTTCAACCTCCACATGGATCATATTGGAGTAGAAGCCCGGAGACAAAGCGCAAAACTGGTACTAAACAAAATCAAAGAAATGTGCGGTAAAGACCCGGTTATCTTGACCGGCGATTTTAATGTGGATCAGCAAAGCGAAAGCTACGCACTGATTCAGAATTCGGGCAAACTGCAAGACGCCTACAAGCTGGCGAAAGTACTTTATGCACCCAACGGAACATTCAATAACTTCGATCCCAATTTAAAAACTGATAGTCGTATTGATCATATCTTTGTTACATCCGACCTACACGTAATGCGTTATGGCGTGTTGACGGATACCTACCGGATAAAGGTGGATAATGCAAAAGAAATTAAATCGGCAAACTTTCCATCTGAAGTTTCATTACAACAATATCTGGCTCGTGTTCCATCCGATCATTTTCCGGTAGAAGTGGTGCTGGAGTATGCAAAATAAAGAAAAATCAAATTTAATTGTTGAATAAAGAATAATCGATTTTATGAAAAGAAATAAGAACTTTGTCCCTGCCGGATTGATGGTTGCATCACTCTTTCTGGCTTTTGGGAGCATCCGCAGCGTAAATGCCACTTCGCAAAGTAGCGTAACCGCAGTGAGCGACAACACAAGAGTATTCGCCTCGCACCGACCCAACATGGAAGACCGCTTGTTTGTTTCTCCCGAAGTAGAAGCTAAGATAGCTGCAATAAAACGCGTATTAAGGAATCCCCGACTTGCCTGGATGTTCGAGAACTGTTTTCCCAACACACTGGATACGACTGTTCATTTCCGTGAAATAGATGGACAAGACGATACCTTTGTGTACACCGGTGATATTCATGCCATGTGGCTTCGCGACTCAGGAGCACAGGTATGGCCTTATATACGCTTTGCTAATAAAGACCCGAAGCTGAAGAGAATGTTGGCGGGAGTTATTCGCCGACAGTTTAAATGTATAGGTATTGATCCCTATGCCAATGCATTTAATGACGGACCTACCGGAGGAGAATGGATGACGGACATGACGGATATGAAACCCGATCTTCACGAACGAAAATGGGAAATAGATTCGCTTTGTTACCCCATAAGGCTGGCGTACGAATACTGGAAAGAAACCGGCGACACCAGTGTGTTTTCAGACGATTGGCTTAAGGCAATTGAATTGGTGCTGAAAACCTTTACCGAGCAACAACGGAAAAACGGAGTAGGACCTTATAAATTTCAACGTAAAACAGATCGCCAGTTGGACACAAACTCCAACAATGGGCTGGGCAATCCGGTAAATCCGGTTGGGTTGATTGCCTCCGCCTTTCGTCCGTCCGACGATGCAACTACTTTTCAGTTTCTTATACCATCCAATTTCTTTGCGGTTACTTCATTGAGAAAAGCTGCCGAAATACTGGCCACGGTCAACAAAAACACAGCTTTGTCGGCTAAATGTAACAGCCTGGCAAAAGAAGTGGAGGCAGCAATCAACAAATATGCTATCTACAATCACCCTAAATACGGAAAGATTTATGCATTCGAGGTAGATGGTTTTGGCAATCAGTTGCTCATGGACGATGCCAATGTACCCAGCTTATTGGGATTGGCCTATATGGGCGACCTCCGGGTGAATAACCCAATTTATCAAAACACCCGCAAATTTGTCTGGAGCAAAGACAACCCCTATTTCTTCAAAGGAAAAGCAGGCGAAGGCATTGGTGGACCTCACGTAGGATATGATATGATATGGCCTATGAGCATTATGATGAGAGCTTTTACCAGCACAAACGATGAAGAAATCAAAACCTGTATCAACATGCTTTTGAACACCGATGCCGGAACGGGTTTTATGCACGAGTCCTTCCATAAAGATGACGCAAGCAATTATACACGCCCCTGGTTTGCCTGGCAGAATACATTGTTTGGAGAGTTGATTATCAAACTGATTGACGATGGTAAATTGAACCTATTAAACAGTATTCAATAAAACAAAAGCTTTGCCAGCCAAAGCGACCTGTGATAGACACAAATAAAGCTATTGTTCTTTTTAAACCGGAACTCTTATACCAGGCAAACAATAATATTCACAGTAAGGTGACTTATACCTAATCACTTGTAACTATTATCTTGTAACTATTATCTCTACATTCACATATGAAAAACAAAAAATCAATTACTCAAATTTCACCGGTGCTGTTTGGATTCTTTATAATGGGCTTTTGCGACGTGGTTGGCATAAGCTCTATGCATGTCAAAGAAGACCTATTGGGCAATTTCAGTCTCGAGTTCAGGGACACGCTCTCCAACCTGATACCCGTAGCATTATTCTCCATGTTCCTGATCTTCTCGGTACCAACAGGTATGCTGATGAATAAGATTGGTCGTAAAAAAACAGTACTTCTGAGTAACTTTATTGCCATGCTGGCTCTGTTTATTCCATTAATCGAATACAGCTTTAGCATGTCGTTACTAGCCTTTGCTCTGTTAGGAATAGCCAACACCATTTTGCAGGTATCGCTGAACCCGCTACTGACAAACGTGGTACAGGGAGATAAGCTGACTTCCAGCCTTACCGCTGGACAATTTGTGAAAGCAATATCCTCTTTCAGCGGTCCGTTTATTGCCGCTTTTGCTGCTGCCACATTGGGCAGCTGGCAGTATATTTTTCCTATTTACGCTCTGATCACCCTGCTCTCCACCCTCTGGCTAATGGTTACCCCTATCCCGATGGAAACCAGCATGGATAAAGCCAGTTCGTTTGGCCAGGTATTTGGCTTATTGAGAGATAAAACCATTCTTCTTTTATTTTTGGGTATTATATTCGTGGTAGGTGTAGATGTAGGTATAAACACGGTTGCTCCCAAAATTTTGATGGAACGCTGTGGAATGAACTCCACGGATGCAGGTTACGGACCGAGTGTATATTTTGTATTTCGTACTGTAGGTGCATTTGTAGGTGCTGTATTGTTAGCCCACGTCTCCGTCGGAAAGTTCTTTAAGATAAGTACCGTTCTTGCAGTCTTAGCATTGACCGCACTGATCTTTGTTGCAGATAAAATCCCGGTGTTTATACTATTTTCGGTCATTGGCTTTTCAATAGCTAACATTTTCTCTATCATCTATTCAATAGCCATTCAGTCAAAGCCCGATAAAGCAAATGAAATTTCAGGATTAATGATCACCGGCGTTTTTGGCGGTGCAGTTATTCCTTTTATTATGGGACTTACCTCCGATGCTTTAGGCTCTCAGGTTGGTTCAGTACTGATTATTCTACTAAGTGCAGTTTATCTACTCTTTTGTGCATTTACAGTGCAGCCAAAGCAATCAATAGACTAAACAAAAACAGAGAGACACCAGTCACAAATGGAAAGTGCCCCATTCCCGGGCAACGACGAACGCTTATTCTGGCAACGTGCCGAAGAACGAAATCAGGCAACAGCCAGACTGTACAACAGCCCGGGGCTTGCCTCCTACGAAGACATGGAAGCCTTTGTGCAATATAAACCGGAATTGCAGAACATACAACTACTCAACTAATGCCAATCAGTCGTTGAAAAAATAGTCCGTAGGACTTAAGTAATGGAATGAATATAATGTACCATTTTAATTTTTCAAAGACGATACTATTTAACATCCCCTTTAGGGGCTTGGGGCGAAAAATAGACTTTAATACCGCCCCTAAATCCCCTGAAGGGGACTTGAAATTACAACCGT